>VBGO01000111.1 GCA_005882525.1 Chloroflexota bacterium | reverse complement strand
TCGTGCCGGCGTCATCGACGCCGAGTGCCGCCTCAAGCTCCTGGGGTGTCCACACATAGAAGCGGCCCTCTTCGCCCTCGCTGTCGGCGTCGAGACTGGAGTAGAAGCCGCCCTCCGGCGAGGTCATCTCGCGCCGCACGAACGCCAGCGTTTCTTCGACGACTCGCCGAAATGCCGGGTTGCGGGTAAGTTGCCAGGCGTCGAGATAGACGCGCGCCAGCAGCGCATTGTCGTAGAGCATCTTTTCGAAGTGCGGCACGAGCCACTGCGCATCGACGCTGTAGCGGTGAAAGCCGCCACCGAGCTGGTCGTACATGCCGCCGGCCGACATCGCGCGCAGCGTTTTCAGGGCCATCTCCAGGGCGGTTGCCTGGCCGGTTCGGAGGTGACTCCTCAGCAGAAACTCGATCAGCATCGGCTGCGGAAACTTCGGTGCGCCACCAAATCCCCCACGGAGGGCGTCGAAGTCGCGCTCGAGCCGTGCGGCAGCCTCGTCCAGCAGGGCCGACGTGACGTCACCCGAAGCGAGCGGCACGACAGGGCGGTTCAAGAAATCGCGCACCTGCGCCGCCGTCTCCTGCACGTCGGCCGGTCGTTTGATGAAGGCGTCGGCGACGGCGGTGAGCACCCGCGTGAACGACGGTATCCCGGCGCGGTCGCGGGGGGGAAAGTACGTGCCGGCAAAAAACGGCGTGCCGTCCGGCAACAGGAAAGCGGTCATCGGCCATCCGCCGGCGCCGGTCATGCCCTGCACCGCCCGCATGTATACCTGGTCCAGGTCCGGCCGCTCCTCGCGGTCGACCTTGACGCAGACGAAATCGCGGTTCATCTGCGCCGCGGTCTCGGGGTCTTCAAATGACTCGCGAGCCATCACGTGGCACCAGTGGCAGGCGCTGTATCCGACGCTCAGCAGGATCGGCTTGTTTTCGGTCCGCGCCCGGGCCAGGGCTTCTGGGCCCCACGGGTACCAGTCCACCGGATTCTCGGCGTGTTCGAGCAGGTAGGGGCTGCTCTCCCGCGCGAGGCGATTGCCCATGGCATCACTCTAATCGCCATCCTCCGAATGGCGGTCGTAATGGGCCAGATGGACTACGGGGTCGAAATGCCCGGTCCTTAGGATGCAAGCCATGCCAGCGATCACGGTCGCGGCCACCGGTCGGGGACTCTCAGCCGGCGCCCTCCTGGCCTTTGGCGGCGGCCTCGCCCTCTACCAGCTGACCTCCCTGGTCCTGGGTCCGGCCGGCAGCCGCGAGCTCCATCTCTCGCTCACCATCCCGGCGGCGGACGTGGCGGAGCCTTCCCTGCCGCCGGCCTCCGGGGCAACCCTGGTCCTCGGCAGCCTCGCGACACCGACCCCGGCGCCGACGCCGCCGCACCGATCGGCCCGGCCCGCCGCACCGCGCGCGGCCGCGCCGACGCCATCTCCCGCAATCTCACCCGCAGCACCGGCCGCAACACCGCCGGCCGCCCATCCTTCAGACAAGCCGAAGTCTCACCACGAGGACTAACTATCATGACGCCGATGAACGGGGGCCTCGACTGGCTCGCCGTCGGCGACGCGGCCGAAGAGCGCGCGGCGGGGGATAGTCCAGGCATCCTCGGCGGAGGCGCGGCTCGACTCGTCGCACATGCCGCCGCTCTCCGCGCGCGCACCGCACTGGTCGCCAAAGTGGGGGAAGATGACGCGGGCCGGCGAGTCCGCGATGCGCTCGAACGGCTCAGGGTCGACCTACGCTGGCTGCGCGACGCGCCCGACCTGCGTACCACCATCTGGCATCAACCGGACGGCGAGCCCCAACTGCGTCGGCTGGAGCGCGGCGCGGACCTGGCCCTGCGACTCGACGAGCTGCCGTCCATCTCGGTCAGGGCAGCGCTCACCGTGGTGTCCGGCTTCAGCCTTTCGGTTGAGCCCGCTCGCTCGGCGGCCATCGGGGCGCTGACGGACGCCGCCGCCCGCGCCGGTCGATCCGCGCTCCTCCTCGAGGCCGACCTGCTCTGGTGGACGAACGCTCGAATGGCCCGCCGGGTGCTGGAGCCGGCGCTGGCGGCGGCAGACAGCGTGGCCCTGCAGGCCGCCGACGCCCGGGTGCTGTTTGGCACGGCCGACGGCCGCCAGGCCGTCCGGCTGCTGGCGGACCTGGGCCCTCGCCTGGTCTACCTGGCGGAACCCGACGGGAGCGTCTTGGTCCGTGACGGGCGCCGCCTCCACACCTGTCCCGCCGACCCGACGCAAGACGCGCCTCGCGATCGCTACGCGGGACCCGCCGCCTTCTGGGTTGCCGTGGCACGCCGGACGGCACCTCGCACGGCCGCCGCCGACTCGGTGCGATACGCGCAGTCGGTTCGGCGGGCGGGCGCTCCCCGTCAACCGGCGCACGCCTGAGATCACGGGCCCTGGTCCGGGCCGCGGGTGTAACACCGGGATGGCGTGGTTGGATCAGCCCGGCGACGCCGGGTTGCTGCCGCCCGCCCCGCTCGTTGCTCTTACGTGGGGGCGTCCTCGCGTCGCTGGCTGATCGCCGCCATCGCGTGCGCCATCCTGCTGCCGTCCGCGGCGGCGGTCCCCGCCCGCCCGCATCCGGCGCTCAGCGTCTCCTTTCTCGTGGAGCCGGCCGCGGTCGACGCTTCGCCTAGCCCTTGGCCAGCGCCGACAGGTGGGGCTGAATCCGTGACCACGCGATAGGATGGGTCGGGATTCCGGCCTGGCTTAAGTAGCGGTCGCGGAGGCCGCTCACGTCCGGATAGCCATGCACGTAGTAGATGGCATGAATGCCGGCGCTGATCAGAAGCTTGACGCATTCGATGCAAGGAAAGTTGGTGCAGAAGATGTCGGCGCCCGCGGTTGAGGAGCCGCGGTACGCGCTCTGCGCGAGCGCGTTCGCTTCTCCATGTGCGCAGTACTTCAGGGAGAGGTCCGCGCCGCTGATGCCGCCGACGCATGGACACGGACGCGGAAATTCCTCCGGGTGCCAGGTGCCCTTCGGCGTGCCGTTGTAGCCAGTCGCGATCACCTGGCCGTCCCGGACGATGACGCAGCCCACCTTTCGGCTCAGGCAGGTCGAACGCAACGCGGCGGCGAAGGCCAGGATCATCGCGTAGGACGCCTTATCCGGCCGTGCCTGCTCCTTTACGGCATGGGATTCGATCGCGTCAGGATTGGGTGCGGCCCGGCGAGCACGACGCGCCGCTGGCCGGGAGGGCCGGGACGTCACCGATCGATGTTAACTTGCCTTGAGAATCCGGGTGATCGTGGTCCCGCAATGCGCGCAGGTGCCGATTCGCGCCCAGTGTCCCGACCGCAGCGCCGTCGTGCTGGCGCTCAGGTCGACGGCGCAATGGCACTGGTAGCAGAAGGTCAGCTGGGCTGGGGTGCGGTACGCGTGGGGGACCGCCGGAGTGGCGAAGCGCAGTGAGAGGATATTCCCTTGCTCGTGCATCTCTACTCTTGCTAACGTCCAGTATTCATCCGCTTGTTCGTGGTTGGCGGCCACGATTCCGTAACGCTTTCTCATCCCTCTTTCACGATTACGGCGGGCCTTTCAACCGCCCGACTTGACGGCCTCCTCGCCGGCCACGCCTAATAGGGTGGGAGGTCGGGCGCGGCCGGCGCGCCTGGATGGGAAGCATGAATCACTCCGGTGCCACCGGCGTGCCGCACGCGACCGGCCTGCGGCGCGCGCACTGGCTTGCCCTTGGGGGAGTCCTGTTGCTCCTGGCGCTGGTGGGCGGCGTGCTGCTCTACCTCTCACCGGTGCTGGCCTTGCTGGACAGCCGCGGCCCGGTGGCGGGGAAGCCCGGGGCGGCGGTCGCGGCCACACCACCGCCGCTCGATTCCAAACAACGGATCAACATCCTTCTCCTCGGCAGCGACAACGACCAGAAATTCCCCCAGGATGCCTTGCTCTCGCAGACGATGATCGTCGTCTCGATCGACCCGGCAAAACACCAGGTCACCCTCCTTTCGTTGCCGCGCGATCTCTGGGTGGAGATCCCCGGGCACAAGAGCGCCAAGATCGACCTGGCGTACGCACAGGGTGGCGCGCCCCTGGCGCGCGCCACCGTCGAGAAGGCCTTCAAGATTCCGATCCATTACTACGCCTGGATTGGCCTGAATGGACTGGTCCGCGTCGTCGATCGGGTCGGCGGTGTCGACGTCGATGTGCTGCACCCGGTGCTCGACGACAACTATCCGAACGACTTCAGCAGCACGGGCTACGGGACAGAGCGCGTCTACCTGAGCGCCGGCCCGCAGCACCTTGATGGCCGGCACACGCTCCAGTATGTCCGCTCGCGCCATGGTGATCTGCTGAGTGACCTCGGCCGGTCCATCCGGCAGCAGCAAGTCCTCCTCGCGATCCAGCAGCGCACCGCCGGCATGGACCTGGTGACGGCGCTTCCCGCCTTCGCCCGCGACCTGAACGGCCACCTCAAGACGGACCTCGACCTGGTCCGGCTGACGCAGCTGGCGCTCTTCATGCGGGGCTTGCATGCCGGCGACGTGCATCAGGCATTTCTCACGCCCTACGTGCACGACGCGGTGTCGTCGGATGGGCAGCAAGTCCTCCTGGCGGACTGGGCCGCCATCCACCGCTACCTGCGCCAGCTCTTTGGCGCTGACCTCCTGTCATGATGCGCCGAACCGCCTTCATCCTCCTGGTGTCGGCGTTGACCCTGGCAGCATGCACGTCGAGCGGCACGGCGCCGCGCGATCCAGGAAAGGTCGTGCTTCCCGTCAAGCAAGTCTCGGTGCCGGGGCGGCTTTACGCGACCAAGGGGCGCACACTGTTCCGCTTTTCCGGCACCCACCTGGCTCGGCTGCTGGTCGGCACTCGGCTCAAGGACCCGGCCGTGACCAGGGACGGGGCGCAACTCGCCTTTGCCCAGCTGCACGATGAGAGCTCGACCATCGCGGTGAGTGATGCCAGTGGGCGGACCCCCCAGAGCATCACCGCGGCATCAGGTCCGGAAGGGGCGCTCTGGGCCTTCGCCCCTCGGTACTCCGATGACGGCCGGCAGATCGTCTACCTGACCGACCGTGGGAAGCCCCGCTCGAGCCCGCAAAATCTGCAGCCCAACGATCTCGCGGTATGGACCTATGACGTTGGCCGTGCCACATCGCGGCGAGTCGTCGCCCCAATCCGCTACACCGGGGGCGATAGCGATCCCGGGTTCCGTCCGGGTGTCAGCGACCAGCTCCTTTACACAACCTATCTGTATGGCGGCACGCCGCCGCAGGCCGTTGCCCGGCTGACCTGGACGTCGACGCGGACCGGGGTCAGCGTCTACCTCTCACCCGACGTCGCTCGAAACTTCCAGCCCGCCTTCTCGCCGGACGGGCGGTTCGTCGCCTTCATTCGTGCCGGCTCCGGAAGCGATGACCTCTATGTGATGCCACTCCCGCCGACATTTACCCGGGAGTCCCGGCCCTATCCGGCCGACGGCGCCGTGCTCCTCCAGTCCGGCATCGTCTCGCAGCCGGTCTGGGCGCCGGACGGCACGGCGGTGGCGTTCCTCAAGCTGGTCAACGGCAGCTTTGACCTCTTCATCCTGCCGATCGCGACTGACGGCGTGATTCGCGCGACCGGCGCGGCGCAGGCCGTGACGCACGGCAGCTTCCTCGACGCCGATTCGCGACTCGCCTGGTCCCCCTAGGAGTTCAGCGTGCCGGTAGGCCGACCTTGGCTAGGCGCGCGTCGGCGTCGCCGCAGGTCGCGCCACGCGAGTTTCCTGCGGGCCGCCCGCCTTTTCCCAGATCTGGTCGACCTGGTCGATCAGGTCCAGGAACTTCTGCGCCTCGCTCAGGTCGACGGATCCTTTCACCTTCGAGCCCTGGGTGACCGCCTGCTTGAGCACGTCCTTGAGCTGTGGGAACTTCGCATCATGCTTCTCAGGCTTGTACCAGTCGCTCCAGAGGACGTCGAGATGATGCTTCGCCAGTTCCGCGCGTTCCTCTTTGATGATGACCGCGCGCTGCCGGTAGACGTCATCCTTCGAGTCGTTGTACTTCTTGATGATGTTGTAGACGGATTCCGCTTCGATCCGCGCCTGCTCGGGGTCGTAGATCCCACAGGGAAGATCGCAATGGGCCTCGACAGACCGGCTGGGACGAATCCACTCCATCAAATTCATGGTGCCAACTCCTCCTATACGATGAACCACTGACCCTGAAATCAGTCTACCCGCTGCGCGTAAATGGCGACAGCATGGCACCGCGATTACCCTCCGGCGCGTTGGTGGTCGTCCGACCCGTCGATCGCACGACGCCGTTGCGCGTCGGCGAGATGGTCGTGGCCCGTCGCCCGGACCGTCCCCAGCTGGAGATCATCAAGCGGATCCAGGCCATCGACGGCAGCGGGGCGATCTTTCTGGTGGGCGACAACCCCTCGTCGAGCACCGACTCCCGTGAATTTGGTCCCGTCAGCCGCGAGCAGATCGTGGCCCGGGTGCTCTGGCGCTACTGGCCGCTACCGCCGGTCCGGCTCTAGCGAGGCGCGGGCTCCGCGAGCGCCTTCTCCGCGCGCTCCAGCCGGGCGATCGCGCGCGGTTTGCCCAACCGGCTGATCGACTCGATTAGTGGCGGCGTCACAGTGCGGCCGGTGATTGCGACGCGCAGCGCCATGAACAGGTCGCGTGACGGCCAGCCCAGGCGCCCGGCCAGGGCGCGCAGCGCCGGCTCGATCGACTCCGGCGTCCACTCGGTCAGCGCTCGCAGGCTGATGGCGGCCTCGGCGAGTGCGGCGGCCGTGGTCGCGGCATCGCGTCCCTTAGGGATCAGCTGCTCTGGCCGGTAGGTTTGCGGGTCCTCGAAGAAAAACCGCAACATGTCCGGGGCCTCGTTCAAGGTGCGCAGCCGCTCCTGGACGAGGGGGATCAGCGGCTCGAGCCCGTCCACCGGCACTTCCGGCATGCGCGGCGCCAATCGCGCCGCGAGTTCGTCCGGGCTCATCCGGCGGATGAACTGCCCATTGAGCCAGTCGAGCCGCTCGAGGTTGGCGACGGCCGGGCTTGCCTGAATCTTGCTCAGGTCGAAGGCCTGAATCAGTTGCGCCATCGTAAAGATGTCCTGCTCGGTGCCCGGCGACCATCCGAGGAACGCGATGAAGTTGTCGACGGCCTCGGGCAAATAGCCGGCCTCGCGGTACTCGAGGACGTCCTTGGCCCCGTGACGCTTGGCCAGCGGTTTCTTGTCCGGCCCGAGCACCAGCGGCAGGTGGGCGAAGGCCGGCGGGAGCCAGTTGAACGCCTGGAACAGCAGCAGGTGCTTCGGCGCCGAGGGTAGCCAGCCGTCGCCCCGGATGATGTGGCTTATTCGCATTTCGTGGTCGTCGACCGCGAACGCGAGGTGATAGGTGGGATAGCCGTCGGACTTCAGCAGCACGTGGTCGTCGAGCGTGTCGTTGCGGAAGGTGACGGTGCCCATCACCAGGTCCTGAAAGGTTGTCGTGCCCGCGGTCGGGATTGCCTGGCGCACGACGAAGCGTTCACCCGCAGCGGCGCGCCGATCGGATTCCTCCCTCGAGATCGACCGGCATCGACGGTCGTACCGTTCCGGCTCATGCCGCGCCCGCTGCTCCGCCCGCATCCGCTCGAGGCGTTCCGGCGTGCAGAAGCAGCGATAGGCGGCGCCCGATTCCAGCAGGACGGTTGCCGCTCGCTCGTAGAGCGCCTTCCGCGCCGACTGGATCAACGGCATCTCGTCCCACGTCATCCCCAGCCAGCGCAGACCCTCTTCGATCGATGCCTCGCTCCCCGGCTTCAATCGGGCGCGGTCGGTGTCCTCGATCCGCAGCAGGAATTGACCGCCTTTCTGCCGGGCGAAGAGGTAATTGAAGAGGGCAGTCCGGGCGCCGCCCAGGTGCAGGGCACCGGTTGGGCTCGGCGCGTAACGGACACGAACCGGCTCGTTCACCGCGGCCATTCCGACCATCGTACCCAGAGGGAAATCCGGGCCCCTACGTCACATCTCTCATGGCCAGATACGCGCTTGGCTGTATCAAGGATCCGTACGACCACCGGGACTACAGCATCTCGACGTTCCTGAAAGCCGCTCCGTTGGCGGAGCAGGTAGACCACTCGCCATCGTTGCCGCCGGTTTTCGACCAGGGGCCGGCGGGGACCTGCGTGGCCTGCGCGACGGCCTACTACGACAAGACCTTCCAGGAGGGACTCGAGCATCGCTGGGCGCTCACGGATGGGCAGCACCAGTTCTCACCCCTCTACATCTATAGCCAGCGGCGCAAGCAGCCTGAAGATGCGGGGATGACGATCCGCGAGGCGATGAAGATCATCCGGGATCAAGGCGTCTGCAGCCTGACGTGTATGCCATACGTCGTCGAGCGCATCAATGTGCGGCCCACTGCCGAACAGCGCAAAGCCGCGACGCCGTTCCGCGCCAGGAGCTACGCGCGGCTCAATACCATCGGCGAGATGGAAACCTACTTAATGACGAACTGTTTCATCGCGGGCGTGATGGTGCATGAGCGATTCATGGATGCGCCGGGCGGCATCATCCCGATGCCCGACCCCGGCTGCGAATTTCTCGGCGGCCACGCGATCTGCATCGTCGGCTTCGACCGTCGCGACCGGATGTTCAAATTCACGAACAGCTGGGGGACCCAGTGGGGCGACCATGGCTTCGGCCACATCGGCTACGCGACGTTTCAGGCCCTCTTGATGGATGCCTGGGGCATGGTTGACGCGATCGATCGCGCCTCACGCTAGGGATCGTGATAGGTGGCGACGATACCGGCCCGGGCCACCATCACGTACACCATGTCGGTCGTGGGATCGACCGCCAGCGTGCCGGCTTCCGGTCCAGTACCGAAGACGCCCAGGGGTTTCAGGTTGACCGTATCGATCACGGAGACGTAGCGGCTACCCCCGTCCGCCGTATAAACGTGATGGAGGTGCGGATTAAAGGCGATCTGGTCGGTGCCACGCCCGATGTCGATCCCCCCGCGGCACTGCTCGATCACGAGGTCGATGACGGCCAGGTTGCCGCTGCTGGCGACGAAGAGAAGGCCCTGGTCGGGGTCATAGGCCACCCCCGTCGGCGCCTTGATGTCGCAGCCTTTCAGTGTCTTTAGGATGGATCGAGTGACCGGATCGATTTTGACGACTTCGTTCAGGTCATGGATCGCCAGGTACACGACTCCCGTCTTCTGGTCAACGGCCATCAGCTCAGGACTACCGGGTAGCGACATTGTCCCGAGCAGCGTCACCGCCGTGGCATCGACGAAGGCAACCTTCTTGTCGCTCGCGAGGCCGACCAGGACGATGTCGTGAATCGGGTCGTACTCGATCGCGTCGGGTGACCCGCCGAGGTCCAGGGTCTTGATCAGCTTCAGCCCGGGGACATCGACGACGCCGATGCTGCCGGACGACTCCGACGTGTACACGATGTTGGGGTCCTTGGTGAGGGCGATCGCTTTGATACTGCCCAGGCCAGCTACCCGACCCACGAGCTTTCGCGATCGGACGTCGATCACCTCCAGCGTGGAGGCACTGCTGTGGGAAACGTAGAGGCGGCCATTGCGGGAATCCAGGGTCAGCAGGTCGAAGGCCGGCCTGCCAGCCTCCTTGGGCAACTGGATGTTCCCCCTATCGGTCAACGGCGGCTTCAGGGGGTCGGCTTGGGCTCCTGGCGAGCAGGCACTCAGCCCTAGTAAGCAAAGCGCCACCGCGACTCGCCGGCCCAACCTGCTCGTCATTCTAGTAGGGACGATGTTCGCCGACCGGCGCACGGCTATAGTATGCCCCAGCGCTATAACGTTTCCCCGCAATCTATTGACACGACTAGCGTTGGCGGAATACAGTTAAAGCCAGACCCCTGTCGTATCCGTTAAGTAATAGTTTACATATCGTTAACCGGGGAGAACCATACGGAGGGAAACATCGGTGATCGAAGCTAATACCCTGGGATATCGCGCCTATCAAGATGACGACTCTGACACCCTGCTCTCGAAATCCAGCTGGTCGCTGAAGCTGTCGGGGCTCGTATTCGCCGGGTTGCTGGTCGTTGGTCGATCGGCCAGCTACGGGAATATCCAGTGGACTCCGACCTTTCACCAGGCCGGCACGCCCCTGACCGTGATCGAAATGGCCAGGCCATCGACGCCGAATCCTGCCCCCCTTCCAAAACTCCTCCCCTCCATTGACTCTGCTGCCTTGTCGAAGCGAGCCGCCGCCTCTGAAGTCGTTGCGTTCAGTGTCGGCAAGATCGCCGATGACACCGAAGGCGACAATCAGAGCTCCGGGCAGACGGCGGGCGGCCAAACGGGCACAAACTCCGTGACTTCCCCGGGCAGCGCTCCCCAGACCGGTTCCTCGCCTGCGGCAACCCAGGCCGAGACGCAGAACTCCGCGGGTTCGGCCGCCTCCCATGCCGGCAGCCACCAGTCGGAGAACGGCAACACCACGGCCAATGAGACGACGGAGAGCCTGGCGCCAGTAACCGGAACGTCCGCGGCGGCGACCCAGGTTGAGACCAACAACTCCGCCGGATCTGCGGCCTCCCACGCCGGCAGCCATCAGTCGGAGAACGGCAACACGACCGCCAACGAAACGGCCGAGAGCCTGGCGCCGGTCACCGGGACGTCCGCGGCGGCGACCAACACCGAGACGCAGAACTCGGCCGGCTCGGCCGCCTCGCACCAGGGGTCGGGCAACAGCGAGAACGTCGCCACCGCCAACGAGACGGCGGAGACCAACGCGCCGGTGACCGGCCAGTCGGCGGCCGGCACCAACACCGAGACGCAGAACTCGGCCGGCTCGGCCGCCTCGCACCAGGGGTCGGGCAACAGCGAGAACGTCGCCACCGCCAACGAGACGGCGGAGACCAACGCGCCGGTGACCGGCCAGTCGGCGGCCGGCACCAATACCGAGACGCAGAACTCGGCCGGCTCGGCCGCCTCGCACCAGGGGTCGGGCAATAGCGAGAACGTCAACACCGCCAACGAGACGGCGGAGACCAACGCGCCGGTGACCGGCCAGTCGGCGGCCGGCACCAATACCGAGACGCAGAACTCGGCCGGCTCGGCCGCCTCGCACCAGGGGTCGGGCAACAGCGAGAACGTCGCCACCGCCAACGAGACGGCGGAGACCAACGCGCCGGTGACCGGCCAGTCGGCGGCCGGCACCAATACCGAGACGCAGAACTCG
>VBGO01000348.1 GCA_005882525.1 Chloroflexota bacterium | reverse complement strand
CGTAAACGGTCGCATGGATCCCGGCATTCTGCAGCGTGAGGGCTGCGGTCAGGCCCGAGATGCCCGCACCAACGATTCCGATACGCGGCGATGCAGCAAAGGCTACCCGGGCGATGTTCCACGGTCCCGCCAGAGCAAGGCCAGCTGCGCCGGCTGTGCCGCCCTTGAGGAATTGACGCCGGCTGATCCCTGCCCGTCGTTCGCGGACCGCCGCCACGGGAATTCCCCGTTGACCGGCCAGGCGATGATCGTGGGCGAGCTGCTGCAACTCACGCATGAGTGGCGTTCGGGCCATGCCGTTCCTCCCCGCGGCTGCGCTGATTCAGTAAAGCCGGCAGCCTGTCCCGGTTAACCTACACGAGGTCGGCCGAGGACGCAAGCCAATTGACAAAGGGGGAAGGGTCGGTTAGCTTTGCTTCCAAGCCCAGCGCGATCAGTCGACTCGTGAGTTCAGGAGGAGGAGGGAGCGGTAGCCAGCCTTGGTGCTTTCGACGGCTTACCGCCCTACGAATCCGCTGACGGCCGTTAGCCAGGTCCAGCCCGCTCAGGCTGCTGACGAAGTCCGGCTCGAGGGACTTCGCAAGACTTTTGGCGAGGTCGTTGCGGTAGCGGGCGTCGACCTCGAGGTTCGGGAGGGAGAGTTCTTCTCGCTGCTCGGCCCCTCCGGGTGCGGGAAGACGACCTGTTTGCGGATGATCGCCGGCTTCGAGGAGCCGACCGCGGGCCGGATCGTCCTCCACGGCCGCGACGTCGCCGGTCTGCCCGCCTACGAGCGGGATGTCAACACCGTCTTCCAGGACTATGCGCTCTTTCCGCACATGTCGGTCCGGGCCAACGTCGAGTACGGGCTCCTGGTCAAAGGCATCGGCCGGGGGGAGCGGCAGCAGCGCGTGACCGACGCCTTGCGGATGATGCGGCTGGAGCGCTTCGACCGGCGCAAGCCGGGCGAATTGTCCGGCGGTCAGCGTCAGCGGGTGGCGCTGGCGCGGGCCATCGTCAATCAGCCACGCGTGCTGTTGCTCGACGAGCCGCTCGGCGCGCTCGACCTGAAATTGCGCCAGGCGATGCAGATCGAGCTGAAGTCGATCCAGGAGCGGCTCTCGATGACGTTCATCTATGTCACGCATGACCAGGAGGAAGCCCTCACAATGAGCGATCGGCTGGCGGTCATGGACCGCGGTCGCGTGGAGCAGGTCGGGAGCCCGGCGGAGGTTTATGAGCGGCCGGCCACGAGCTTCGTGGCCGGGTTCGTGGGCGCCTCGAACGTGCTCTCCGCCGAGACGGCACTGGCGATCACGGGCCAGCCGCAGGCGATCACGGTCCGCCCCGAGAAGATCCGGCTCGGCGCACCCGACGAGCGGCCCCAACCTGACGAGGTGGCGGCCCAGGGCGTGGTGCAGGAGGTGGTCTATGTGGGCGCCTTCACTCGCTACATCGTCCAGCTCGACGCGGGTGGCGAGCTGGTGGTGCTGGAACAGAACCTGACGATGTCATCGATGGATGTACTCCAGGCGCGCGGCCGTCGCGTTCGCCTGTTCTGGAACCGGCAGCACAGCCGGGCGATTACGACGGCCGGCGGCGATCAGAGCAAGGAGGAGATCGGATGAAGCGATATCGCGCGAATCTCATCGCGGCGGTCGGGGTCACGCTGGCCCTGGCGGCGTGCGGCGGTACGTCGAACAACCCGCAACCGGGATCGAACCTGCCAACGAGCATCGGTCCGGGGGAGGGCGCCCTGAACCTGGTCGCGTGGACGGGATACGTCGAGAGCGGCAAGACCGACCCCAAGGTGGACTGGGTCACGCCCTTTACGACCCAGACCGGCTGCAAGGTCAATGTCAAATTCGCCGACACGTCCGACGAGATGGTGACCTTGATGCGCCAGGGCGGTGGCACGCAGTGGGACGGCGTCTCCGCCAGCGGTGACGCGACCAACCGCTTGATCGCGCACGGCGACGTGGCTGAGGTCAACGTCAACCTCGTCCCGGATTTCAAGGACGTCATCCAGTCGCTCCAATCGCCCCGGCACAACACGATCAACGGCAAGCACTACGGGGTGCCCTACATGTACGGCCCCAACGTGCTGATGTACAACACCCAGGTCGTCTTCCCGGCGCCAACGAGCTGGAAGGACACCTGGGAAACGAGCTCGCCGTACAAGGGAAAGGTCACCGCCTACGACAGCCCGATCTTCATCGCCGACGCGGCCCTCTACTTGAAGGCGCACAACAAGAACCTCGGCATCAATGACGTCTACGAGCTCACTACCAACCAGCTCGAGGCCGCCATCATCCTGCTCAAGCAGCAGGCGCCCATGATCAAGAAGTACTGGGCGGCGACCACAGACGAGACCGACCCGTTCAGCAGCGGCGACGTCGTGATCGGGACCGCCTGGCCCTACCAGGTGAGCTTCCTGAAGACCGAGAAGAAGCCGGTCGCCGCGGTGGTGCCATCCGAAGGGGCCACCGGCTGGGCCGACACCTGGATGATGTCGTCGCACGCCGCGCACCCGAACTGTATGTACCAGTGGATGAAGTGGACCGAGACGCCGGCCGTGCAGGACCAGGTCGCCGAGTTCTACGGCGCGACCCCGAGTAATGCCAAGGCATGCGACATTCTTCGTAAGAACATCGGCGACTCGGCCGACAAGGACTACCACTGCGGCGACGACGCCTTCCTCAAGAACATCGCCCTCTGGAAGACGCCCTTGCAGGAGTGCGGCGACAGCCGCGGGACCACCTGCACCGACTACACCGTCTGGCAGCGCCGTTGGCAGGAGGTGCGCGGCACCAAGTAGACAATGGCGCAGACACTGACGCGGTCGGGGGAGAGGCTT
>VBGO01000353.1 GCA_005882525.1 Chloroflexota bacterium | reverse complement strand
AGATCGGGCGACGCATCAACAGCCTCAACCAGGGCGGCCTGCCCGTGGACGTCGCGGAAACGGTCGCCTGGCTTGGCCAGCCCGGAACCGCAAGCGTCAACGGCCAGGTCATCCGCGTCTGCGGCCAGAGCATCCTGGGCGCATGAGCATCCGCCGGCTCGAGCAGCGACCCGGGCTGGGGGCTCTCTACGCCAGAGCGATCGCCACCGCCCGCGGCCGCCACGGGAACCGCTTGCCCGATGCTGCCATCGAAATAGCGAATGTCGGCATCGATCGCGGCCAACTCGCGAGCTACGCAGACGTCTGCGGATTCCGGCAGTCCGACGTCCTGCCGCCCACCTATCCGCATGTGCTCGCCTTCCCGCTTGCCATGACGCTGATGGTGGATCCGTCGTTTCCGTTCGCGCTCCCCGGCCTCGTCCATGTCGCGAACCGCATCACGCAGCAGCGTGCCCTCAGCGCCGGCGATCGCCTGACCGTCCTTGTTCGAGCGTCCGACCTGCGAGCGCATCCGCGCGGTCGCCAGTTCGACATGGTGAGCGAGGCAACCGTCGACGGAGAGCCGGTCTGGAACGAGGTGAGCACGTACCTGCGCCGCGAGCGCACGGCCCCCTCGAAACCCGCGAATCCCCCTCCCCCGCCGGCGGGGGAGGGTGGGGGTGGGGGCCCTGCACCAACAGCCATCTGGCGCATCCCTCGCAACGTCGGCCGGCGGTATGCGGCGGTCTCCGGAGATGTCAATCCGATCCACCTCAACCCACTGGCCGCTCGCCTCTTCGGCTTTCGCCGCGCCATCGCCCACGGCATGTGGCTGAAGGCGCGCTGCCTCGCCGCGTTGGAAGGCCGATTGGCCGGCGCGCTCACCGCCGACGTCGAGTTCAAGTCGCCGCTGCTGCTCCCGTCGACCGTCGGCTTCAGCAGCCAATCTGCCGGGAGCAACTGGACGATCGCGGTGTTCCATCCCTCGACAGGTCGCCAGCATCTGATCGGGTCGATTCGCTAGCCACCCCCGACGGCAGAGTGGGGGCGGGGACGTCTCCCCACCCCTGTCCCCCCCGGCCCTAACGAAGCTTTCAACCATCAAAACGCCCTGGTCGGTCAGGAGGTATCGCCGGAATTCCGGCTTGGGGCCCGTCAGCTCACGGTCACCGTCGCGCTGACGGTCGAGGAGAGGTGTGCCGAGTCGATGATCGCCACGGCCACGATGTAGGTGCCCGGATTGGTGTAGGTATGGGTCGCCGTCCAACCGGACTGCGCCGTCACAATCGTGCCGTCGCCAAAGTTGAGGATCACTGTGGCGATCGGCGTCTGGTCGGTATCAGTCGACCCGCTCGCATCCGCCGTCACCGTCAAGGGCGCGGGACCTGAGCTGACCGACAACGCGAGGACGCCGACCGGAGCCGAGTCCGGCGCAGACAAAGGCGTGCTGGTAGGGGCAGTGGTCGGATTGGGCGCGGCACTCGGAGGACGGACCGTCACCGGCTTCGCCGTGGGTCGGGCCGATGCCGTGGCCTTGGGCGGCAAGGCTTGAGGTTGCGAGGATGGCTCTGGCACGACCGGATCCGCTGTGGCGGTCACGGCCTGCACCTGGGCGGTTGGGGTCACCGCCACCACACGCGCAACTCCGGCGCGGTGGGTGTGTTCCATCCGCGTGAATACGAAAAAGGGCAGGGCGATAGCCACCACCAGGACCGTGGCACCAATCGAGTAATCGGGCAAGCGTGTAAGTTCCGTACCCCCAAGACGGGACATCGCCGCTGGCAGCCTCCTAGCCGGAATAATAGTTGACACGTACAGCAACAGGCTCGGAGGCGGGATCCTCTACTTTGGTGGAGAGCCCGGCGAGGCTGGGGCGCTCAACGACAGTTTGGCCTGGGACGGGACCGCGTGGTCGAAGGGCTAGAGCCGGGCTACAAGTCTCCCTTCTGGAGTTCCAAAATGTACGGGTCGTAGTCGGGCGTCGGGGTCCCCGCGGTCGTGTCCACGTAGTAGTCCTGGGCGATCTGGGCCTGGCGCTCCCGGCCATAGTCGGCGAAGTGTTTGCCGGCCTTCCGATCCGCGGCCAGCCCGGTCGGTCCCCCGTAGTTGTAGGCGTGCGAGCCCTGCGCGATCTGATCGCCGAGCGCCTGGCCGATGTAGACCGATCCGGCGTGCTCGTATTGGTCGACGTGGGTCAGCTCGTGGACGACGATGGACACGTTCGAGCGGTCACCG
>VBGO01000352.1 GCA_005882525.1 Chloroflexota bacterium | reverse complement strand
CGCCAGCGAGCCGGGCAGGCCAAGCCGCACCGCAGAGGCGATGATCAGCAGGTAGAAGAGCAGGGAGAAGTCGGTCGGTGCGCCATATCCTCCCGCGAAATAGAGGATGCTGGTGGCGACCATCAGGTCGATCCCGGTGGTGAGAAAGCCGAACCACCGTCCCGGCTTGAAGCCCCGCACCAGGACCACCGAGACCACCATGTTGACCAGCCCCCAGGAAAACAGGATGGTGTCGACGATGAAGACGGAGGCCGGCGAGTTCTGGTTCCCGAAGTGGTTGAGGATGACGGCGGCGGCCAGCACCACCCACCGGCCGACGACCGTGATCCGCTCGGCGCTCGCCAGGATGGCCGCCTGGCTGTCCTTGACGACGGCCGAATAGTCGCCGGGGCCAGAATCCGCGGGGTTCACCTTCCTATAACGCCGTGCATCTCCCGTGCTTTTGGCCCCCCTGCAGCGGAAGTGTGCGCCATAATCCTAGGGATTGCCTGCCACGGACACGGAGGCCAACCGCCGGATC
>VBGO01000351.1 GCA_005882525.1 Chloroflexota bacterium | reverse complement strand
CTCCCAGCCCTCGCCGGCCTCCTGGGCAGTCGGCTGACGGTCATCATCCAGCGGCAGGACGCGGCGCTGGCTCGAGCGCTGATCGGCGGATCGGCCCGGCTGATCACCGTGAACGCCCCGCCGTATCGGTTCGCCGAGCAAATCCAGCTCCCCGGCGTGCTGGCCCGGGCCCGGGTTGGCCTCGTGCACTTTCCGCACTACAACCTGCCGATCCTCTATCGGGGGCGGTTTGTCGTCACGATCCATGACCTCTTTCCCTTCGACTTCCCGGATATCCATTCCGGCCCACTCCCGCGAGCCGTGAACCAGGTGCTGATGCGCAACGCGGTTCACGGATCGTTACGGATCATCACGCCGTCAAAGGCGACCGCCCGGGCGCTGGCCGACCGGTTCCCGCGCTCCGGCCCGAAGATCACCGCCATTCCGGAGGCCGCCGACGAGCGCTTCGTTCCGATCCGCAACTCGGAGGCCGAGGCCGCCTGGCACGCGCGGCTGGCGATCCGCAAGCCCTATGTCTTCTACCTCGGTCAGTGGAAGGCGTACAAGAACCTGCCGCTGCTGATCCAGGCGTTTGCCCTCCTCCGGCAGACCCATCCCGACGTCCAGCTGGTGCTGGCCGGTGACGATCCGCGGCATCCCGAAGTACGCCAGGCCGCCGCCGGGCTCCCCCCCGGATCGGTGGCGTTCCCCGGGCGACTGCCCGATGCGGCGGTGCCGGATCTCTATCGGGGCGCCGCGATGGTCATTCTTCCCTCGCGCGCCGAAGGCTTCGGCCTGCCCGTCATCGAGGCGATGGCCTGTGCCGTTCCGGTCATCTGCAGCGACCTGCCGGTCCTTCGCGAGGTGGCCGATGGCATCGCGACCTTCTGCAGCCCGGATGACGCCCCCGGGTTTGCCGCGGCGATGGCCGCGGTCCTGGACAATCCCCCCTCGGGCTTGCAGCGCGAGCGTGGCCGGGAGCGCGCCCATCGTTTCAGCTGGGAAGCCGCCGCCGAACGGACCGTGGCCCTCTACGAGGAGGCGCTCGAGAATCGGTTAGTAGGCGCGGCGCTGGAAGAAGACCCGAACCCCCGTCAGGATCAGGATCTTCAGGTCAAGGGCTAGTGACCAATTCTCCACGTAATAGATGTCATACATGGCGCGATCCGAAAAGGCCTCTCCGCCGCGCAAATCGTTGACCTGAGCCCAGCCGGTCAGCCCCGGCCGAACCTGGTGCCGCTCCAGGTAGCGAGGGATCTCCGTCGTAAAGCGCTCCACGAGGAAGATCGGCATCGGGCGCGGTCCAACCAGGCTCATGTCGCCCTTGAGGATGTTGAAGAGCTGGGGGAGCTCGTCCAGGCTGAGCCGGCGTAAGACGCGACCGACGGGCGTACAGCGGTCGTCGTCCGGGGCGGCCACCACCGGGCCGGTCTTCGACTCGGCGTCGGGGACCATCGAACGGAACTTGTAGACGACGAATCGCTTGTTGCGCAGCCCGACCCGCGGCTGGCGGAAGAGGATCGGGCCCTGCGGCGAGGTCAGCTTGATCGCCGCCGCGATGATCAGCATGATCGGGCTGGCCAGGATCAGGCCGAGCGTGCTGACCACCACGTCGGTGGCGCGCTTGACGACGGCGGCCATCCCGCGCAGCCGGCTGTGGCGGATGCCGATCAGCGGCAAGCCATCGATCGCGTCCGCCGCGGCTCGGGTGCTCATGACCTCCAGGAGGTCCGGCACCAGCTTGAATTCGACGCGGAGATCGTCGCAGGTGTTGATCAGGTGGACGAGCTGGTCGCTGGTGGCGTTGGGAACGGCCAGGAACACCTGGTCCACCTGGAGCTGGGACACCCAGCGACGCAGGTCCTTGGTTGGCCCGACCACCTGCACCCCGGCATAGCTTGAGCCGGCCTCGAGGCTGTCGTCCAGGACGGCGGCGACGCGGAACCCATATTGCGGGAACATCGTCATCCGCTGGATCAGCAGCTGGCTGCCGGTCCCGGTCCCCACCATCAGGACGTGTTCGGTGCCGATCCCCTGCCGGCGCAGCCGAGTCTCGTATTCGCGAAGGACATACCGCTCGAGCGTCATCAGAATGGCGCAGAGCACGACGCTATACGCCAGCGTGAGACGTGAATACTCGAGGCCGGTATTGGTGATCGAGACGGCGGCCAGCATCAGCACCGCGGCCAGCGCGACGCCGCTATAGAGGGCGAGCAGCTGGTCGACCAGGGTGCGGCCCCGCCAGGACCGGTACTGGCGATTGGCGGCCAGCGAAACGACGAAGATCACGATGACGGCAGGCACGGCCGCCAGGTAGGGCCCGAAGTCCAGCTGTTGACCGTTGGTCGGATTCAACCGGTCGAGGTTGTAGCGGTAC
>VBGO01000350.1 GCA_005882525.1 Chloroflexota bacterium | reverse complement strand
TTATCGGCCGAAGCACACGGTCGCCAGGACCCTCGAGATCCTCGCCGCCGGCTCCGGCACCCAGTGGGACCCCCGGCTGGTCGCCGCCCTGGCGACCTCGTCCCTGCCCCAGCGGATCGCTGGCAACGAGAACGACGTCGCGAAGATCGCTTAATCCTCTTAAAACCGGCCGGGCCGCCACGCGGACCGGCACGCGGCCAGAGGCCGCAGCTTTAGCGTCGGCCGGGCGACGGCGCGTCCGGAAAAGTGCAACCGGAGCGTGCGACGCCTGTCGCCGCGACGGGCACGCTGGAGGACACCGGCGCCGCGCAACCGGCCGCTAAGGTTTCTGTGTTAGCAGGGCGGGAAATAGTGTGGCCGGCTAGAAATAGTTCGGCCGGCCCGAAGGCCGGCCGAACCTGAGCGTTATGAGGCGAGCGTTAGTTGTAGACGCAGGCGTTGGTCGTGATCGCGCCGTGCACGGTTCCCTGGGGCGGCGAGGCCTTGTAGGTGAACTGTTCGGTGCCGGATGGCGGCGCCGCGTTGTTCCAGAACTGGGTCGAACTGTGCAGCAGGTTGGCCCGCAGCAGCTCGAACTGGTTCACGGTCGTGCCGGCGGCCGGGGTGATCGCGTCGGCTGGCCCGGGGAGCGTGGCGGGTGGGATGACATCGGCCGTGCCGACCGGGTAAACGCCGTAGGTGTTCCAGTAGAGGTCAGCGGCCCCCTGGATGGTCGCACCGTCGGTCCTCATCCCGTTGCACGCCGCGTTGGCGTTGACGCCCGAGATGTTGAAGAGAACGATCGCGGCGAGGACGCCGAGGATCGCGATGACGACGAGCAATTCCACGAGGGTGAATCCACCCTGGTGGCGGTGCGAGCGCTTGCGCGCATCTTTGAGTATGGCGAGGATCATTGTTGTCGTTCTACCTCCTTAGGCTTTGTCGAGCGTAGGGCCGTAATCTTGCGAGATTTGTGAGAAGTGGCTCAACGGAGTAGCAATTGGGTGACGGCAACGGTCATGCCGCCCAGCGCCAGGGCGACGAGCGCCAGCGCCGTCAGGGGACGACGAACACGGTTCGGCCGCCGTGGCGGAGCAAAGTCGACGCCGATCTGGGCGTGATCAAGCCGCGACATGGGTGTCACCTCCCTGTGATGGGGTGAGCCGGTCGTGCCAGCGCGCCTGCATCAGCAGGCCGAGTCCGGTGAGGTGAGCCTGCCATGGGATATCCGGCGCAGCCTGGTAGGGCAACGACGGGATCGTGATGGCGAAATTGAGCCGCTGCCGGGCTTGCTCCAGGCCGTTTTCGACGAACGCGAACCGCCCGCCGAGGCAGAGTGGGGTGGAAGGACCGATCGCCACGTCCGAGGCGGCGCCCCGCACGAATTTGACCAGAGCGTTGACCGAGAACGCCAGCTCGTCGAGCTGCCCCTCGGCATCATCGGTAGGGGCGTCCAGCAGGAAGGTGCGAAAGAAGCGGGGACGGCCTCGCACCATCAGCACCAGGGTCGCGTCGGCGGCGCCCCACTCCAGCAGCAGCCCGTCGGTCGTCCGCATGCCGCGTGCCAGGGCGAGCGGTTTCAGATCGATGCGCTCCACCTGGAGACCGGCCGCCGTGACGGCCTCCACGACCGCGTCGATCATGTCGCGCCGCGCCGCCACCAGGTGGACCGCGTAGCCCGTCCGGTCGCGAACGGCGTGCCACGCGAAGTAGACGTCGGCGGCTTCCATCGGGACCTGGCGCCGGCCCTCGAACAAGACAGCCGCGGTCAGCTCACGGGCCGGGATGGCGGGCAGACGGAAATCGCGGAAGGCAGTCCCGGTCTCGGCGATCGCAACCCGGGCTCGGGTGGTGGCAAAGCCGCCGGCCTCGAGGGCGCTCCGCACGGCCGTGGTCAGCAAGGGTGTCGGCATCCCATCGACCAGCGCCCCCTCGGGCAGCAGGACTTCCGCATGGCGCGTCAGCCGGCGACCGTCGGCCTCCAACAGCTTCAACTCTTTGGCCCCGACGTCGACCGCGCAGAGACGGGTCACTGGATGCTTTCCCAGGTGACCAGCGGTTGGAGGCCCTGTTCCGTGACTAGCGCCGTCAAGGTGCGATTCGTACCGCTGGCCGTCACGGTGACGTTCCAGGTGGCACCGTTCCCCTTGCAGGGGTTGCCCTTGGCGATCCCCACGTTGAGGGTGATGGGACCCCCTGGATAGTTGAGCGTCGTCGCCGTCGTCTTCGGAGCATTACAGCCGTTGCCATTCTTGGTATCGATCGCATACATGGCATAGGCGAGCCCCGCATCGAGTGCATAGGTGGTGCGGGCATCTGTCCGCACCGTGTTCAGGCCGAGGAAGGCCGCGCTGGCAAGAGAGAGGCCGGCCCAGGTGATCAGGAGAAACGCGGCCAGGAAGACGAGCACGACGAGCAGCGCCTGCCCCCGCTGACCCGCGCTGACCCTGCACGGCATCAGACGCAGCCTCCAGGACGGTTGGCGACGTTGAGCGTTCGAGCAGCCGCTCCAACCGCGGACGGTTGCAGGGTCACCGTGGCATAGCATGTGCCGGCAGGTGCGCTGATCGTGACAGTGTTCATGCCGCGGGAGACAACCTGGGCAGTCCCGTTGAGGGTACGAATCAGGTTCTTGCTGCCATCGATGCTGTAGACGACCGCATTGCTCGCCGGCGCGCCATAGTTAAAGGAAACGGTGCTGCCGCCGCCGATCGTCCCGGTCGGCAGCACGGTCGCCATGTTCAGGTCGCGGGTTAGCGCCATGTCGGCGCCGTTGACGGCGTTGTCGGCGGCAATTTGCCGGGCCTCCTGTGAGAGCGTTCGGTAGCCAACCGCAAACGTTCCGACCATCGCCAGGCTGAGGATGGCCATCAGCAGAACGCCGATCATGGCTTCGATGACGGTGAAGCCGTGCTGACGTGCTCTGCGGTTCATGGGCTCACCTTTAGAAAACGGAGCGTCTCGGTGATCGCGTTGGGGCCGGTGACGGTCAGCACGAGCTGCTGCAGGCCGTCGTCCGGGTTCGCCGCCGTGAAGCTGTTGCTGGCTTTGTCGTAGTAAAGAACCTGGTAGGAAAAGGTGTAGCCGCTTGCACTGAGGTTCAGGTACGGTGTCGCTTTGGGTGTGGCGGAATAGACCTGGCTCTTGATGTATTCCGCATCCGACCGGACGAGCTGGTCGAGGCTGGTGGCTTGCTGATGCCGAGTCGCCGAGATGGTAATGGCCGAAAAGGCGCCCAGGACCGAGACGACGATGACGGCGAGCAGTGCGATGGCCACCGTTGTCTCGATCAGGCTGAAGCCCTGTTTGCGTGTCATTTCAACGCGCCCACCAGCCCATACATCGCCGAGATCAGGGAGACGGCGATGAAGCCGACGACGAGTCCGATCGCGACCGTCATCACCGGCTCGATCAAGGAGGTCATCGCCCGAATCCGGTAGTCGAGTTCCTCTTCGTAATAATCGGCTGCCTGCCCCAGGTAGGTGTCGAGCGTTCCCGTCTCTTCCCCAACCCGCACCATCTGGGTCA
>VBGO01000347.1 GCA_005882525.1 Chloroflexota bacterium | reverse complement strand
GGCCTGGTCTTTCCTCGGGGCGAGGCCGCCGGCCTGGTCTTTCCTCGCGGGGAACCGGCCAGCCTGGCCGAGCGCATGGTGCAGCTGGCCGGCGATGCGGCCATGCGAACGCGGTTGGCCGGCCAGGGACTCAAGCGCAGCGCAGAATACTCGTGGGAACGCACCGTGGACCAGACGCTCAAGGTTTATGACGCGTTATAGGTCGCGGCTCGCCGCCGGCGACACGTCCGCCGCCTGGATGGTCCTGCTGGTGATCGGCGTCGCCCTGCTGGCCGCCCGCCTCGTACTCGCAATGCGTTATGGCGGGGGCGACTTCCAGCCGGTGTGGGCCGCGTGCCGCGCGTTTCTCCAGCACAAGACGCCGTATACGGTGACGCTGTTTGTCTATCCGCCGAGCAGTCTCCTGCTGTTCGCGCCCTTCGGCCTGCTCGGATTCCCAGTGGCAAAAATTACGATCGTTCTCTTCGATGCCGCGGCGATCGTGCTGGCGGCGGGCGTCTGCCTGCGGATCTTCGGCATTGGCTGGCGATCGGCGGCGGGAGCGATCACGCTCGTGGGGCTGGGCCTCCTCGCCCCGGTCACGCAGACGCTCTACGCCGCGAACGTCAACGGCCTGGTGCTGGCCGGAGAGGCGGCCGCGTTGCTGGCCGCGGCCAGGCAGCGCTGGATGCTCGCCGGCGCATTTCTCGGCGTGACGCTGGCGATCAAGCCGATCCTTTTGCCGGTCGTCTTACTCCTGGCGTTCCAGGCCAAGTGGCGAGCGCTGGTGCTTTCCCTGGCCATCCCGGCGGTGCTTTCCGGCGTGGCGTTGCTGCTCAGCGTCGACGGTGGGCTGTTCTTCACCCGGACCATCCCGTTCCTGATCGGCGGCGAGGGCCAGAGCGGCGAGAATATCTCGCTGGCCGGCGCGGCGGCGGCGATGTCGCTGCCGGCGTGGATCGCCGCGTTCGCTCGTGTGCTGGTATTGGCCGGCGCCGCGCTGATCGTCTGGCGGCACTGGCGGGCGTCAGACCGCGAGCCGCTGCGGCTGGTCGAGATCGCGAGCCTGATCGTGATAACAACCGTCCTTGTGGCCAGCTTCGGCTGGCCCTATTACGGGATCTACCTGCTGCCGCTGCTGATCTCGCTGGTCGATCCCGCCTCGGCGATGCGCAGCTGGATCGCGGCCATCGGCATCTATGCCGTCGGCGGACCGGATCTCGGGCTGTGGCTTCGTGGTGGACACCTCGGCTTCGTGCTGCTGCACCTGCGATTTACCCTCGGGTTTGTGCTCCTGGTGCTGGCGATCGGTGCTCGAGCCCGCCGGCCGGAGCTCCCGGCTGGAGACCGCCGGCAGGGGCTCCCGGCCTGAGCCCGCCGACCGGGGCTCCCGGCCCGAGCCCATGAAAATCGGCTTCGACGCGAGCGTGGCGTCGGGCCAGCCCGGCGGCACGGGCACCTACGCGGTGCAGCTACTCAATGCCCTGGTGCCGATGCGACCCGACTGGACATTCGTCCTGTACTTCCGGCGGATGACCGACGCGAACCCGCTGCTCGCGGGCCTGGGCGACAACGTGGTGCGGGTCGCGGTGCCCGGGCGAACGAACGTGGCGCGGATTCAGCTCGCCCTGCCCCGCCAGCTCGGACAGGATGCGATCGATCTCTATCACTCACCGGGGTACTTCTTGCCGCTGCGCTGGCCCGGGCCGAAAGTCGTCACGATCCATGACATGAACATGTACGTCCAGGCGCGCAACTGGCTGCGCCTGGCCAAGCTGCGCGCCTGGGCCGACCTCAGCGTGCAGACGCCGCTCTCCGCCCGGGTCGCGCGCCGAATCATCGTCGACTCGATGTCGGCGCAGCGCGACGTGACGCGCTTGCTTCGCGTGCGCGCCAGCCGGGTGCGGGTCATCCCCCTCGCGCCGGACCCCTATTTCGATGAGGCAGCCCGGCCGGAAGAGACGGCGGCCGCGCAGGCGATCGGTGACGGCAAGCCGTACGTCCTGTTCGTCGGCATCCTGTCGCCGCAGAAGAACCTGGAAGGGCTGGTCGATGCCTTCGCGAGCTCGGGAATCTGGCGTCAGGGCGTCCAGCTGGTGATCGCCGGAGCCGACCACGAGGGCTACCAGCGGGAGCTGGAAGCCGCGGCAATGCGGGCGAGCGTCGCCGGGTTCGTCAAGTTCCCTGGCTACGTGCCGCGGCCGACGCTCCGCGGCCTCTACGGGTCGGCGACCTGCCTCGTCCTCCCGTCCTATGGCGAGGGCTTCGGCCTCCCGATGGTCGAGGCGATGGCCTGCGGGGTTCCCATCCTGGCGGCCAACCGGCAGGCGCTGCCCGAGGTGCTCGATGGCGGCGGCCAGCTCTTCGACCCGG
>VBGO01000346.1 GCA_005882525.1 Chloroflexota bacterium | reverse complement strand
CGCCCAGGCAGCCTTCGCGCGGCTCACCGACCAGTCCTGGTTCCAGCTGGGGGACCGCGACCTCGCCACGCATTGGTATCGAACCGGACGGCTGGCCGCCGGCGTTCCGCTCCATCAAGTCACGGCTGAGCTTGCTGCCCGGCTCGGGGTCCGCAGCCGCATTCTTCCCATGAGCGACGCGCGAATTGAGACCCGCCTCGAGACGGATGCCGGCGATCTGCACTTCCAGGAGTATTTCGTGCGCGAACGCTGGCGTCCGACCGTGCTGAGGATCTACTGGACCGGCCTCGAAACGGCCAACCCGGCGCCGGGCGTCGCGGAAGCTCTCGCGGCGGCGCGTCTGGTGCTGATCGCACCCAGCAATCCGAGCATCAGCATTGGCCCGATCCTACGAGTGCCCGGCATGCGCCAGCTGGTCGGCGCCGCCCGCAGCCGAACCGTCGCCATCTCGCCGCTGATCGGCGGCCGGGCCGTGAAGGGACCGACTGTCGAATTGATGCGCGCGGAGGGCGCCCGGCCGGATGCGCTCGGGGTCGCCGAGTTGTACCGCGATCTTGCGGCCGGATTCGTCCTGGACACGGCGGATGCGGCCCTGGCGCCGGCGATCGCAGCCCTCGGCTTCCGGGTCGCCGTCCGTCCGACGATGTTGGATGACATGGATTCGGCCCGCCAGGTCGCTACGACGGCGCTGCAACTGCTGTGGCAACCGGCGGCGGCATGACACTCGCCATCGTCGTCCCGGTCAAGTCGCCACACCGGGCAAAGCTCCGGCTCGAGCCGATCCTCAGCGAAGCCGATCGAGAGCGGCTGGCCCGTGTCATGGCTCGCGACGTCTTCAAGGCCGTGTCCATGCTGATGGCCTACGGGCGGTTCGTGATTTCGGACGACGCGGAGATCCTGGAAGAAGGGCGCCGCTTCGGGCTCGAACCGCTAATGGACCGGGTTGGCCACGGACAGAGTGTCGCCGTTCAGCAAGGATTCGCCGCCGCGTGGGAGCGAGGCTTTGCGGCCGCGCTCACTATCCCGGGGGACGTCCCCGCGGTGACGGCGGACGAGCTGGCGGACTTCTGCGGCTACCGGCCCGAGATCGAGGTGTTGCTGGCGCCCGATCGGGAGCGCGTCGGCACGAATGGACTGCGGCTGGCGCCGCCCCACGCCATCACGCTCCGCTTCGGTGAAGACAGCTTCAGCCTGCATCAGGAGGAGGCCCGACGGAACAACCGCAGCCTCGCGGTCAGGGACGTCGAGGGCCTGCGCTACGACCTGGATCGGCCCGAGGACGTCGTCGCGTTCATGGGCCTGCCCCGCGAGACCGAAACCCTGCGCTTGCTGAAGGAGCTCGGGGTTGCGGAGCGGGTGTTCGCGACCACGCCCCCGCCCGGTTGAACTCGGTCTGGATCAGTCCCGTACCAGGCCTTCCGGAAATCGCCAGCGGGGCGTCGCTCCCGACCCTTATCGTAGAGGGCATCGGGGGGCTCGGAATGTCGCTCGAGTCTGGTGACGTCGTCGTCATCACGCAGAAGGTGGTCTCGAAGGCTGAAGGCCGAGTGTTGTCCCTTGACCGGGTCCATCCGTCGCCGCGGGCGATCGAAATCGGCCAGCGGATCGGTTTCGACCCCCGGCACGTTGAGGTGATTCTCTCCGAATCGGTACGTGTCGTTCGGGAAGCGCCTCGCGTGCTGATCACCGAAACGCGCCATGGTTTTGTCTGCGCCAACGCTGGCGTGGACCGGTCGAATACCGGCGGTAAGGAACTGGTCGTCATGCTGCCGGAACATCCTGACGAATCGGCCCGCCGATTGCGCGAGACTATCAGCAAGCTCTCTGGGGCCTCCGTCGGAGTGGTGGTCTCGGATAGCTTCGGCCGGCCCTGGCGTGAAGGCCAGGTCAACGTCGCGATCGGTGCGGCGGGCGTGGTCGTGCTGCGCGATTATCGGGGTCGCCATGACCCAGCGGGCTACGAGCTGCAAGGGACGGAGCTGGGCGTTGCCGATGAGCTCGCCTCCGCCGCCGAGCTGGTGATGGGCAAGCTGGACCGAGTGCCCGTGGCGCTGATCCGAGGCGCGTCGGTGTCGGGTGACGGCAGCGTGCAGGCGCTGTTGCGAGACCCGGCGACCGACCTGTTTCGTTGAAGATCGGCCTGATCGCCGATACCCAGGGCACCTTCGACGTCGCGGCGTTCTTGCGCCACGTGGCCGGCGAATTCGCCGGGGTCGATGAGATCTGGCATGCGGGTGACTGGGGTAGCGAGGAGGTGCTGGAGGGGTTGCGCCAGCTCGGGAGGCTCGTGGTCGTGAATGGGAATGTGCCCAACGATCCGCGCTTCCCGACGACGATCGAGGGCACGATTGGGCGGTGGCGCGTGGGGATGATCCACAACCTCGACAAACGGCGGGCACGCTGGGCGGCCGGCTACGACGTCGTGATCCACGGCCACACCCATCGCTGGCGAGACGAGGTGATGGGGCGCACCCGCTTCATCAATCCGGGAACGGCGACCCGTCCGCAGTTCGGCGGCACGGAGCGAACCATGGCTCGGCTGGCGTTCGAAGGTGAGCTCCGGGTAGAGAAGCTGGTGCTTCCGAAGTTCCTCAAAGGAGCGGCGATATCATGACGCCATGAAGGTGCGAGTCGTGCTCTTCGCCAAGCCTCGGGAGCTGGTCGGCCAGCCTAATGTCGATCTGGCGCTGCCTGCCGGAGCCACCGCCGCCGACGCCTGGAGTCAGCTCAGCACGCGGTACGATCTCGGGCCGCTACCGCGGTCCTTCCGATGCGCCGTCAACTCCGAGTACGCCGGCTGGGATGACCCACTCAAGGACGGTGACGAGCTGGCGGTGATTCCGCCCGTGAGCGGGGGTGCAATCGGCGAGCGGCGCGGCATCGTGATGCTTAAGGAGGAGCCGCTCGACCCGACCGCAATCGCCGAGCGGATCCGCGCCAGCCGCGACGGTGCCCTGGTGCTGTTCCAGGGCATTGTCCGGGAGCATTCGCGCGGCAAGCAGGTGCGCGCGCTGGTCTACGAGGCCTATGGCTCGATGGCGCAGAGGCAGATCGAAGAGCTCGCCGAGGAGGCTCGTCGCCGCTGGCCGATCTCGGACCTCGCCATTGTCCACCGGACCGGCACCCTGCAGGTGGGGGAGGTGAGCGTCGT
>VBGO01000345.1 GCA_005882525.1 Chloroflexota bacterium | reverse complement strand
TCAAACACACGGTGCCGATCTGGAAGAAGGAGGTCTACACCGAAGGGGAGGCCTGGATCGACGACCGGCCGTAAGGTTCCGTCGCCGCTCGCGGGATAGAATACGCCGCGACGCGGGAGTAGCTCAGCTGGTAGAGCGTGTGCCTTCCAAGTACATGGTCGCGGGTTCGAGTCCCGTCTCCCGCTCAGAAATCACCTGGTCCGTGCGAGCATGCGCCGAAAGGTCCGGATCGAGCACGCGCGGCGGCTGGCGGTCGCCCGCCAGCGCCTGAGCGGATCGCGCCCCAAGCCAATCACGACGGACCACATCCATGAGCTGGTGCAGGCGATCGGCTGCCTGCAGCTCGACCCTACCGCGGTCGTCGCCCGCAATCACCTGCTGGTCGTGTTCAGCCGCCTCGGTCCCTTCGACCCGAAGCTGGTCGATGCTCTGCTCTGGGACGAGCGCCGTCTCTACGAGTACTGGGCACACCGAGCTTCCATCGTCCCGACCGAGGACCG
>VBGO01000344.1 GCA_005882525.1 Chloroflexota bacterium | reverse complement strand
TCCCGGTGGATGACAACGGCCAGCAGGTCTCTCTCGGTAACGTCACCAACTTGCTGTTCAAACAACAGGAGCCGGCCTTCCTGGTGGGCGCTCTCGCCGGCCTGATGGAACGAGGGAAAGTCGGCAGCGCCAGTCACAACGTGCTCGGGATCCTCGGCTCGAATCACGGTCCCAGTGTCGACCCCTACATTGCCGGTTTTGTCGCCGGCGCCCGCCAGGTCGACCCCAGCGTCAGCTTCAAGATTACCTACTCGGATTCGCAGGACACGGCGTATTGCAAGCAGCTCGGCATCACGCAGATCTCCGCCGGGGCGGATGTCTTGTTCGAAGTCACCGGCCGCTGCGCGAGCGGCTACATCGACGCCGCCTATGACGCGGCCGCATACGCGATCGGCTCCGACAACGACGAGGCGTACCTCAGTCCCGCCGTGATTACGAGCGCGTTGAAGCGCGTCGACCGAGCGGTCGCCATCACGATCCAACGGTTGCAGAGCGGTCAGTTCAAGTCAGGCACGCAGACCTTTTCGATGCAGGACGACGCGACGAATTTCAGCACGCCGAGCAGCGTGGTCCCCCAGGACATCATCAACCAGGTCCTGGACCTGCGGGCCCAGATCCGCAGCGGTGCGATCACACCCCCGGATACGGTCCCAGCCGGTGTCTAGAGGCTTGTCAGGCCTTACCGCCCGCTGCCGGACGGAGTCGGGCCTCGACGTCGACGAACTCGCGCCGCAGGCGGGTGCGCGTCACCTCGTCCGCAAAACCGCCGTCGAGCGCCTGCATATTCATCGCCCAGACCTGTGCCGGGGAGCAACCCAGCACGCGAGCAGCGGTCTCGAATTCTCGCGTTAGCGTCACGTCGGACACCGTGCGCGAGTCGGTGCTGATCGTGACTTTGATGCCTTGCTCGTGAAAGCGCCGCAATGGATGATCCTCGAGTCGGCGCACGGCCTTGGTCTGCGCGTTACTGGTCGGCGCGGTGTCGAGCTGGATGCCGCCTTCGCGAATCATGGCGACGACTTCGGAATCCTCCTGCGCCCTCACCCCGTGCCCCAGGCGGACCGCGCCCATTGAGATCGCCTGGCGGATACTTTCGGGCCCGGCGGCCTCGCCGGCATGAATCGTGATATTGAGCCCGAGTGAGCGGGCGACGCGGAAGGCATCCTGGTGCAGGATCGGCGGATGGCCGGCCTCGTCACCGGCGAGGTCGAAGCCGACCACGCCCTCATTGACGAACCGGCCGGTGACCTGAGCGAGCGCCACGTTCTGCGCAGGCGGCATGTCCCGCAACGCCGTGACGATGATCCCGCCCTCGAGACCGAAGGCTTTGCGCCCAGCGGCCCAGCCGCTCAGGACGGCGCGTATCACGTCGGTCAGCGAAAGACCCTGCTGCACATGCAGCCATGGACCGTAACGAATCTCGGCATAACGCACGTGGTCGCTCTTCAGGTCTTCGCAGAGCTCGTAGGTGGCCCGCTCCAGCGCCGGCACATTCTGTAGCACCGCGATTGGCAGCTCGAAGTATTTGATGTACTCAACGAGTGACGACGTACTGTCCGTGGCCTGGAGGAAGTCCTTTAGTTTTTCGAGATCTCCGGTCGGAAGAGGAACGCCTCCGCGCTGGGCAAGCTCCAGCACCGTCTTCGGCCGAACCGAGCCATCGTTCGTCCATCGAAGTTCCGCCGTATGCTACCAGTCACCCAATTGCCGCAACCGTTCGCAGATCGAACTGGCGCTGGTCTACCTGGCTCGTTTTCCAGGCGTCGCCGCCCGCGGCCCCAGCACCCGCTCGTAGGCTTCCTCGCGAGCGGCATCCAGGCGCGCGGCGTAATCCTTGTCGCTCTCCCCCTTCCGCTGCGGCAACTGCGTCGGGCGCCGTGGTTTTCTGAGGGCATCCGAGGTGCGGATGTAGCCCGTCCTGGGGAGGGAAAAGACCGATCGAGGCCTGGGCCGGCGCTTGGTTCTCCGCTTGGGCCGCACCGCGCGCTTCAGGGTGGTGGCGACGAAAAGAGCCGGCGCAGGGCAATGCCCAACAGGAGGGCGCCGACCAACCCGGCAACCGCGTAGCCGGCGATCGCCGGCACGGTGATGGGTGCGAAGCACTGCGGCGCCGCGCTCGATGCACCCGAGCCAGGGCAGGCCGGCATCCGTACGACGATGGAGGCCAGGACGATCAACGGCAGGATGCTCGACCCCAACAGGTAGGCACCAGACCGCTCCGGGTAGCGCCGCACCTGCACCAGGACCAGGCCCAGCACAATCAGCGCCTCGATCAAGCCCAGCGGCCCCAGGGCCACGGAAACGAATCCAAAGAGCAGGCCAAGCCCGAGGAAGCCAACCGCGATCAGCAGCCGGCGCCGGATGCTACGCGGCGCGCTTGTGACCGTTGCCGTTCGGTGGCGTGAGCACCAGGGCCAGCATCTCGGACGGCCGAGTCGCCCACAGCCGATGGCGGCGGAACCCCGCCCGCAACTCCGGGGTCAGTCCCCACGCCGCCAGCACGGTGCGGACGCGCGCGGCTCGGCCGGTCTGGAGATCCACCATGCTGTCGCCGACGTAGACCGCGGTCGAACGCGACAACCCCAGGCGCGCCACCGCCGCCAGCAGCGGGTCGGGGGCGGGCTTGGGGGGTGTCACGTCCTCGAAGCCGATCACCACGTCGAAGAAGGCCCTCAGGCCCGCCGCCTCGAGCTCCGCCTCCACCAGGGCCCGGCGCTTACAGGAGACAACCCCCAGCGGCGCCCGGGCCTGATGCAGCTTCCGCACCAGGGTCGGAATGCCTCGAAAGACCCGGGCGTGGCCCAGGGTGGCGTCCACCGATCGATAGGTGGCAACCAGCTCCTCCCACATTTGCGGCGCGACGAGCCGCATCTGTTCGGGGAGAGGCAGGCCTCGGCTTTGTCGGAAAAGCAGGCGAGCCGCGTCGTCCAGGCGATGGGTGCGCATCACGTGGGCGAACGCCGCCTCGATCAGCGGATAGCTGTCAACCAGTGTTCCATCGAAATCGAAGATCAGCCCGCGCCCGTGTCCGTTGGGAGAGTCGCGGCCGATCAGGCTGGTGGAGGGCTGGCGGGGTCGAAGAAGAGATTCTGGTTCGGTTGCCACGTGTCATCAACATCCCTGGGTCGGCTGGCCGCGCTCCCGCGGGAGCTGCGTCGTCGACGAATCAACCCTTCCCAATCAAATAATGCCATTCATACAACGTCGGCGTCCACGTTTCCTCTCGTCACGCACCGGGAATGACCAAACAGGCGTTCGGTCTGGCGGCCGGAAAGCTCATCCTTGACCGCGTCCCGCCTCGTGCCTAAACTCAATCTCGATATGGCAGGCGTCACTTACGAGCACGTGTACAAGCGGTACCCCGGCAACACCGTCATCACCGACATGAGCGCGGAGATCAAGGACAAGGAGTTTGTCGTCCTCGTCGGTCCGTCGGGATCCGGCAAGTCCACCGCACTGCGGATGCTGGCCGGCCTGGAAGAGATCAGCGACGGCACGGTCAAGATCGGCGAGCGGGTGGTCAACGACGTCGCTCCCAAGGATCGCGACATCGCGATGGTCTTCCAGTCATATGCGCTCTACCCGCACATGACCGTATACGACAACCTGTCGTTCGGGCTCAAGCTGCGCAAGACGCCGAAAAACGAGATCGACAAGCGGGTCCGGGAAGCGGCCCAGATCCTCGGCCTCGAGCCGTATCTCGATCGGAAACCGAAGGCGCTCTCAGGCGGCCAGCGGCAGCGTGTGG
>VBGO01000110.1 GCA_005882525.1 Chloroflexota bacterium | reverse complement strand
AAGGATGTCGAAATGTAGTCGCCCACCATATAGCCCTGTGTCGTCAACGGCAACCACGTGAGGTTCATCGGGCCGGCCAATGACTGTTTACGACTCCAGGTTACGCCGGCGTTGGCGGACGAGATGAAGGCGGCGTCGAGCTCGCAGGTGGAGACGGTGCAGGCGGCATTTGGATAGTAGTAGTAGGTCAGCCCGAGGTGAGCACGGCTGCCCGAGGTTGCTCGGTCGACGCCCAAACCTGGAATGAAGTGGTCCACCCCGCTTCCAACCGGGTCGGCCGGCACACGCGACAATCCGGACCAGTTCACGCCATCAGCCGAGGAGCTGAATACGATATCGTTGGCCGCACACCCGGGCTCGAAACTGCAGTCCTCCCAGGCGACGTAGACGATGCCGGATCCGTCGATCTCGGCGGTAGGCAGCGGTGACGTGCGAAGGTTCCCGGCGACGGAGTGGAAGTTGATATGGGCGACCAGGACCGCGTTGTCCCAGCTTGCACCGCCATCGGTGGAGCGGAAGGCGGCGATCGTCCCGTGGATGGTCTCGAAGGGCACGATGACGGTGCCGTTTGGCTGGACCACGGGCTGGCCCCCCAGGCCTTTGGCACTGTTGCCGGCGCTCATGGCTGGTCCCCAAGTCAGGCCGCCGTCCCTGGACGTCGTCATGAGCTCGAGGTCCGCCTTTGCGAAGTTATCGAATTCGGTATAGCAGCTCCCGTAAAAGGGGCTCGTTGGAGAGTTGTCGCAAACACTCCAGTTCTTGTCGAAGTCACCCGAGTTCAGAGGCACGATCGATATTGGGTTGCCCCAGGTGAGGCCGCCGTCGGTCGAGCGACTAACAAAGACGGTTGGCACGAACCTGTTTGGTAACAGTGGGATCGAGGAGATCATCCAGACATTGTGCTTGGCGTCGAAGGCTACCGACGCATCGCTGACACGCTCGTACGGGCTGGACGGATCGACCTGGAATGTCAACCCAGGAAGCGATCCATGCGTCCAGGTCCGGCCGCCGTTCTGCGACGTGGCAAATCCAATGTCGGATGCCCCGCCGTTGCGGAAGCGTCCCACCTGGAAGGTGGAGACGATGGTCGAACCAAACGCGAAGGTATCGGGCTCCTCCTGGGTTTTGTGAAGACTGGTCGTGTTCGTGAAAGGATCGGAGCTGATTTGCTGCAGCGGTACGGTGCTGGCGAGCGCCGTGCTCGCCAGCGCCACAAAAGCGCCGGTCGCCAGGGCAAATGCCGAACCCACTCTTCGCATAAACATGCCTCCTCCCTACGCTGCCAAACTTCTACGGTATCGCGAGCGTCGCGATCACCTGTTGCTGATAGTGCTGCGGATTGCTGCCATCGTCGTACGTACTGACCGAGCTGGCCAGGTTCCGCGCGCCGGCGAAGTCGTTGCCAAACGCATTGAGCTGCGGATCCCAGGTGTGCTGGCTGATTCGGATGTTCTGCCCAAGCGGACTCAGGGCCGCCGAATAGAACTGCACACTGGTGTTGATGCAGTAGTTGCTGGCGCCGTAAGGCGGCAGTGATCCGGAGTAATTGGGGTTGATGGTGTCGAGCGCCAAGCCAGCACCAGACGCCTCGGACGTTCCGGCTGCCGGACAGGCCAGTCGCCGGTCGTAGAAGTTGACGCTGACCGTCCCGTTGGCCGCGGCAGCCAGGTTCGGCTGGAACTCGTCGACTGGATTCGCATTGTCGTTCACCTGGATCGGTGCCGTCCAGGTCGTTCCGCCGTCGAACGAGCCCGACAGCAGAATGTTGTCGACCCCGGCGCTGTAGTCCTCCCAGGACATGTAGAGCGGGTAGCGGCCATTGATTAAAGTGCGACCGACCGTGAACGTATTTGTGATGCCGTCCGTGAAGGTCGTGTTGGGGTAGGCCTCGGGCGTGAGCGTCACGTTCTGGGCGCCGGTCACCGGTAGTGGTCCCTGCCAGGTCACTCCGCCATCGGTCGAGTAGTCGACCGCGAGGCTGTAGGTACTGCGCGACTGCCGGCTTGGAAAGTTCGTGATGCTGGTCTAGACCACGCCGCTGGGATCGACGTGCGGCAGCAGATAGGTGTCGGACGCGCTTGCGTTCTCGCTGGGCAAGCGCTGCAGCGGGGTCCAGTCCGTATGATGGCCGCCGGGCAGGGCCGTGGCCGTTGACACGTAGGCCTTGCTCACCTTCCCGGCGAAGCTGAAGGTGACAAACATCGCGTAGATGGTGTTGTAGTGCGAGCTGTACGGATTGGTGTCGATCGCAATCCACTGCTTGTCGGGCTCCTGGCCCTGGTTGTCGTCCATCAGCACGAAGTCGGGCCCGGTGACGCCGTCAGCGTTGGTGCGGGTGACGATCCAGTCCGTGGGGTCGGTGTTTGCGTCAGCTGGGCGGACGGATACGGAGACGGCTTCCGCCGGCATCGCCGGGTTGGGCAGCTTGCTCTTTTGGTAGAGCTTGCTGCCGGTGGCGTTGGCATAGGCGAACTGGTACGGCAGGATCAGCGAGTAGTAATTGCCGTACCCGTCGAAGGCGCCGATGGGGTCGGTATCGTCGCTGAATCCTTCGTAACCCGGGATATGGCCCTGTACTGGCCAGGTCTTGCCGCCGTCCCAGGACTCGTAAAAGCCCAGCACGTGGTTGTAGCCCTCGGCGCTGGCGAACCACTTACTAGAGCCGATGATGTGATTTGGATTCAACGGATCGACCCGCAGGTCGGATTCCGAATGATTGTTGACCAGCATCGGACGAGCCGCCGGATAGCCCGGGGCACTGCCGACCTGGTTAGGGTATATACCACGCGTGGTTGGGTTTTGGTCCGCCGAGCCGGTGTTTTCGCCGGTCGTGGCGCCCGGGCACGGCGTCATACCGGTATAGCCTCGCGCCTCCCCGACGGTGAAGAAGGGCACCTCGGGCCGGTAGCAGCTGACCTTCTGGGTCGTGGCGAAGATGTTGGTCACGCGATGCCTGGCGTAGCTTCGAGCGTATGCGGTGTTGGTCTGGGTGGCCTGCGGGATGTTCCCCACGCCTGGCGCCGCCTGGGCCAGCGCGGGGGCCGGACCGGTGCCGATGGCAAGAACGACGGGCACGAGAAGTGACGCAAACTGAATTCGTCGCAAACTGCAATCCCTCCCTGGCCACGCCTCGCCTGCCAGAGCAGCCGGACGCGCAAAAACGACCATAACCCATTAAGGATCGGAAAACAAGGCCCGGGAAACCACAGGTCTGCCGGGCTCGGGAAGGCAAAGCCGGCAGAACCTGTAGAAATTGAAGCGACCCGTCGTTACGGTTGGTAACCCGCCGGTGTGACCCAACGAGTCCTTACCGCCGCCCAGTCCACCCGTTTCCAGGAAGACCTTCGCACCGTACTAACCGGGTCCTTGCGGGCCCGGGCTTCGGGAGCCCATCGATGTCGTTTCCGTCATCGACTGGCTTTCTGACAGGTCGCGGGCGTAAGCGTAAAGTCCGCCGTTTCCTGCCGCAACTCCAAACTGCGGTTCGCAAACGGATGCTCGCCCAATCGGGCTTTATTTGGCGCCGTAGTTTCGCTTGACGAACCGCGCGATGCGCTCGGCAGCCTGGACCAAGCGAGCCTCGGGCTCGTTGGTAAAGATGAATCGGACGTGGTTGTCCCCGAAATCGTCGGCACCCCAGGCGTTCATCGGCGTAATCGCCACGTCCTCTTCGTCGAGGAGTCGCCGGCAAAAGTCGCCGGCCGAGACGCCGAGCGCGCTGATGTTGGCGATGAAGAAATAGCCGCCGTCGGGCGGAACGATTCGAAAGCCAGGAACCTTTTCCAGTTCGGTAATCAGCGCGTCGCGGCGCCGTTTGTAGGTCCGATTTGACTCCGTCACGTACCCCTGCGGACCGGCAAGAGCGGCCGCCGCGCCCGCCTCGGAATAGCCACTGGCCATGATGCCGTTGAAGATGTGGACGTCGTGCACCGGCTTCATCAACTCTCTGGGGCCGCTCGCCCACCCGATCCGCCAGCCGATCATGTTGTAGTTCTTGGTGACGCTGCCCGTGAGGATGGTCCGCTCCCGCATACCGGGCAGGGTCCCCGGGTTGACGACCTCCTTGCCGTCGAAGACCAGCTTGTCGACCGCGCCGTTGAAGAGGACAAGCGCATCGTTCTCGACCGCCGCTTCGGCCAGCCATTCGGTCTCATCGCGCCGAAAAATCACGCCAGTCGGCATCGCCGGGGAGCCATAGAAGATCACCTTGCAGCCGCGAGCCGCACGACGTAAGTCCGCGCGGTCCAGGTGCCATCCATCCGCCTCCGTCTGGTTCGTGAAGACTTGCGTTCCGCCGGCCAGACGCACCCGCTGCGCCATCCCGTTGTAGGTCGGATTCGTCATCAAGACCCGGTCGCCGTCGTTGACGTAGCTCAGCAGGACGTCCAGCATGGCCTCGCCGATCCCAGCCGTCACGACGATCTCGCCGTCAGGGTCGTATCGAAGGCCCAGGTCGTCGCGATACCGATTCGCGATTGCCTCGCGCAATTCGGGCAACCCATGCAACGGCAAGTAGCTGTTGTAGCGGTCCCTGCCCACCGCCTCGGTCGTGGCCTTGACCGCGTGCGCCGGGGGTGCCAGGTCGGAGTCCGCGTTTTCCAGCCGGAACGCACCGGGCCGTCGATCCGCCAGCTCGGCCATGTCGGCCATCGTCATGCGGACCACGGAGCGTGCGCGAGCCGAGATTGCTGGCGGCATCGAGTCCTCTCTCTAGTACTTGCTGGCCTCGAAAAACGCTGCGCAGGCAAGGCACTTGCATTGCATCGTCATCACCTGGGATCCGAACAAGGAGATGACCTCGGTGTCCGTCGATCGACAGAATGGGCATTTCGGTGAAGATTCCCTCGCTCGTTGTAGGGCAGAGTCGGTGTCGAGAGCGCTCTGTCTATCCACTGGCAGGCATGTATCGCTTCTCGGCCAGCCCCTGCAGCATGTCGCGGGTCGCCTGGTCGATGCCGCCGGGTGCGGTCCGGCGGCGGATCGCGTCCCATTTCGACCAATCGATGGCAGTATCGGGCGGCCGACCCTCGACCCGCTCTGCCAGCAGCCGCCGGAGGTCGCGGACGCCGTAGGTCAGCGTCCCCTGGCGTTGTAGCGCATCGACCTCCCCGGCCTCGGGGCCAAACCACTCCAGAGATTCCTGCCAGGCTTGTGTGACCGCGTCGCCCGCATCCGCCTCACGCATCCAGCTGTGGCCGTGCATCGCGTGATAGCGCTCTTCCTGCAACATCTTCTTGAGCCGGCTACGCAGCACCTCGACGTTGCCGTTGGCGAGTGCCTCGATCATCAGCGAGAACGCGCTGTCGAGTACGGCGTTGGCGGCGACGAACTGACGCCAGTCGGTCCATGGCGTGTCCAGGTACGCGACGCCGGCAAGATCGCCCTCGTCGCTGGCGCCGTCGGGGGTTCCCAGCTCGCGCAGTGACCCATAGAGGACCCGACTGTGGCCGATGTCGTCGAGCCCCATGGCCGCGGCCGCGATGTCTGCCTCCAGACTGGGCGCCGCGGTGCACCATTCCGCGTAGCGCATCCCGAGCAGCTGCTTGTTGTCGGCGAGGCTCTTGACCAGCGAGTAGAGACTCACCTCTCCGGCTCTCCCGGCCCCCAGAGCCTGATGACCGCGTCCCGCGGCACGATCATCATCTCCACCCAGCGTTCCTCGTCGTAGGTGGCGCGAGCGTAGGCCATCGCGAGGTCGTCGTCCGGCGCGACGACGCTGCCCACCTGGCGCAGCGGCTCGACCCTGGCCTTGCGGGCAAACACGTCGTATTCGCGGACGTTGGCGTGCACCCGGATGTAGCCCACTAGACCGAGAGCCCCCAGGCGAGGAGGGCCCCGCGACCGTCCGGCGTCAGGCGGGCGGACGTCCACGGTGGATCCCAGACAATCTCGATCGCGACCGACTCCACCCCCGGCTCGGCGAGCAGCCGGTCGCGGATGTCGCCCATGATCATGTCGGTCGCCGGGCAGCCCATGGCGGTGAACGTCAGGCGCAGCCGGACCATGCCCCCAACGACCTCGATGCCATAGATGAGACCCAGGTCGACCAGGTTGACCGGCATCTCAGGGTCATTGATTTCCGCGAGCGCGGCCCAAACCCGCGTCTGGAGCGCGGTCGTCATACGCGGACCTGGAACTTGCTGAAGCTTTCCTGGAAGAGCGCAACCATCTCGGCGTTGCGGGGACCCCGGGCGCGCCAGCGCGCCATGACCGAATCCCAGGTGCAGGGGTCCTTGAAATCCCAACGCTTTGCCGGCGCATCGAAGGTGCAGGGGAATGGGTAGTCGAGGACGTAGGCATCGCCATCCCGATGTGCCGGCACCCGAATCCCGATCGACTCCATGAACGGGACGACGGTCGACAGCCATTGCTGGCGGAGCTGGTCGTTGGTCAGCCCTTTGAGCCGGTACTCGAGCTGGGCGCTGTGTTGCTTGAGGTCGTCCGGCAGGCCAAACCACTCGACCGTCAAGGGAAACATCCAATCGACCGCGCGCTGGAGCTCCTCCCGGGCGGCGCCGCCGGCCTGGCTGATCCGCTTGGACCAGTTGCGTCCGTTGCGGAGATGAAAGTTCTCCTCCGCCATGACTTTCACCAGGCCTCGCTTCCAGGGGCCATAGGAACATTGGTCGTGGATGTCCCCCAACAGGCAGAAGCCGGCCTGGTCGTACATCGCGTTGGCGACCACCAGCTCGGTCCAGCTCTCCAGTGGGACGTCAAACGCATAGGGATAGCGAAAGGCCTTCGGATCCCGTTTGAAGATCAATGCCTCCTGGCTTTCGCCCAGCTCCTCGAGGATGTGGTAGGCGATGTGCGCGTGGGCCAGCTCATCCTGGATGATGGCGATCCCGGTCATGAAGGCGTTGACGCTGGGCGCCTTGCGCGCCGCCAGGTAGTAGGCCGGCGCCGAGATCAGCTCGGTGTCGCCGGAGACGATCAGCGTGTGCTTGAGCTCCCGTAGATAGTCGGGGGTCATCTCGGACCTCGACTCGATCAGCTCCCCGCGCTTCAGCAGGGTCTCGAAGGTCACCGAGTTCGAAGACTCCATCCGGATTGATTCTAAGATGACGTCCCCGAGAGCAGCCGGAGGGCTCGACAAGCCTTCTCTGGCTCGCACGTTGCATCCTGGTGATCGTCCTGCCGCTGTCACCCACACGGCTTCGGACGCTCGGCGTCATCGTCATCATCCTGGTGGTGGCGTCACTGGCCATCCTGTTGTGGCCGAGGCCTCCCCACGGTGGGCTGTCTCGGACGGACGCGATTCGCGTCGCATGGGAACATGTCCAGGCAGGAGCCGTCGGCGTCTCCGGGTCTGAGGTCCGGCACAACTTCGACAGCGGCTTCGGCCTCCCGGTCCACAGCTGGGCATGGGTCATCACCTTCAATGGGCAGTGGCACCTTCTCTGCCAGGGGCACGGTGGCGGCTGCGACCCGACCTCGGAATGGGTGGCCATCGACTACTACTCGGGTGATTGGATCGCCTCGCAGCATGCCTACCCGACGGGCCGGTAAGGCGGATCGCCTCAATCAGCTCCTGCTCGACTTTCTCCCTGCGAGAAGCAAGACCGAGGCAGCCTTGTAACGTTCGCCGATCCGGCACGTTAGACGTCTGAATGCGTGACGACCAAGCCCCCGGGCGGCTGGTCATCGTGGCGACGATCATCCTGGCTGCGATCGGGATCGCTGCCTGCCAGAGCACGCCAACGCCGCCTGCAGCAGCAGTGCAATCCAAACCGCCAGTGAGTGGCTCCGTTGCCTACGACGCCGATCACCACGTGCTCGTTCTGGTCACGCCGGGGCCAGGTCAGGTGGCGGGTGTCATGCAAACCTGGACCTGGGATGGCCAGCGGTGGACTCGAAAGACTCCTGCCACGAGCCCGCCGGCTCGCCGTGACGGGCTCCTCGCCTATGACGAGTCTCGCCGGGTCACGGTCCTGCATGGTGGACAGGCCCGGTCCGGGGCGGTGAACGACACCTGGGAATGGGACGGTTCCAACTGGCTGCCGCGACAGCCGGCCCACGCTCCCGATCCCCCTCAGCAGTCCGGATCGATCGCGTACGACCCGGTCGGCCACAGGCTGCTTCTCTTTCAGTGGGTGCCTCGCCTGCAGGCCGACGCGGTCCAGACCTGGAGCTGGAACGGGAAAGACTGGACGCGGCTGACCCCGGCGCATCTTCCCAGCTTCGTGGTCGGAACCCTGGTCTTCGATGGTCAGCGCCTTGCCCTGATCGGCGGTTCGCCCGACGGCGATCGGCTGGAGACGTGGGGATGGAGTGGCGCAGACTGGAGCCTCCTCAACGCTCGCCATGCGCCGATCACGGCGTTCCTGCCTGCGGCATTCCACGCCGGGCTGCACCAGATCGTTCTCTTTGGCGGCGGCCCGGGTGATGACACCTGGACCTGGGACGGCGCCAATTGGGCGCGGCAACATCCGCGGCACTCACCGGCCGCCACCGACATTCGACAGCTGGTCTTCGACAAGGCCCTTAACCGGGTCGTCGCCCTCGGAGGCCTGAGCGACGGCGACGCCATCACTGGCGTCTATGGCTGGGACGGATCCGACTGGTCGGCGATGGGAGCCGGCAGTCCACCGGCGGTCGCGGCCGGCGGCGGCGTGGTTCCGGCGAGCGACGCCGTCGCGCTGATTCGCCGCACCGTCACGCAGACCAGCCCGATCCTGTTGCCGCAGCTACCGGCCGGTGTCAACCAGGCTCTGGTGACGGTCGACAGCGCCGGATTTTCGCTGCGAGCGTGGAATGACGATCGCTCCACGGAGGTCAGCATCGGCATCGTCGTGCCGGGAAACTCCAACCTTGGCGCCGCGAACAAGCGGATCGCCTTCCGGCGGTCGTCGGCGGAATACCAGTACATCGCGAGCGATCCCAGGGGCTGGCGCTCGCTGTGGTGGATTGAGCGGCCCGGCCACTGGCCCGTGCCGGCCCTCAAGGACCAAACGGGCGTCCCGTACCTGCTGTCGGCAACCAGCCTGACCGAAGCGGAGTTCTTCGCCCTGGCCAACACCCTGCGCTGATCTGCGCCGGCGGCCCGGGAAAAAGAATACGACCCGCCGTTACGGTTTACAACTCACCGGTGTTACCCAGCGAGCCTTCATCCCGCTGCCCAGTCCAGCCCTTGCGAGCCGGACCTTCGTCACTGACAGAACCGGTCGTCTTGCGACAACCGACTCCCCAGCCCTTGCGGGCCAGGCCCTCGAGCCTCACGGCTCGAGAGTGGGAACCTTGCGGTCCCCTCGTCAGCGACCGACTAGAGTCGTTTCCTTCTCTAGCTGGCTTTCTGACAGGTCGCAGGGGGAACGTTAACGGCCTGGCTCTATTGCCGCAATACGGAACGTTTGTTCACGAACACCCGCTCGTTTTCCTTCATCTGGCCGCGACCCCGGGGTATCAAGTCGTAACGGGACCTGTAAGGAGTCGTGATTCAGTTTGAAGCTATCGACCCTTACCGTTTGCGTTATCTGCAGTAGGCGCGTGGGTCCTTCAGACAACCCGCCGCCAGGTAACGAAATCATGAAATCCAACCGCTGGCGGAGCCGCGCCGGGCAGTCGCTGGTCGAGATGGCCCTGGTCTTGCCGGTGCTGGCGTTCCTCACCTTCGGCCTGGTGGATTTCGGCCGCGGCTATTACTTCCAGGTTTCGGTCACCAACGCCGCCCGGGAAGGGGCCAGGGTGGCCATCCTCAACATCTATACCGGTCCCCAGGATCCGTACTGCTCGAGTTCGAATAGCTACGCGACCTGCCCGGTGCAGAGCGACGCGAACATCATCACCGCGGTCGGCCACGAGCTGACCTACAGCGCCATCGTACCCACATCGATCACCATTTGTCCGCCCCACGACTCCACCGGCTCGACGGCCAGCTGTCCCGACAGCAGCAACCGAGTGGATAACTGGCTGGCCCAGAACCCGGTCAACTACTACGTCACCGTCAACGTGAAGTACGACTTTCAGCTGTTCACGCCGCTCATGCAGCAGCTCGTGGGCAACCCGATCCACATGAGCGTGTCGGTGCAGATGAGGACGAACTACTGATGGATCGGATGCAGCGCCGGCGCAAGTCGCGGGGGCAGGCCATGGTTGAGTTCGCCCTGCTCGCCTCCCTGCTGTTCCTGCTCGTAATGGGCATCTTCGACTTCGGGCGGGCGATCTCCGTGTACATCAACATTGCGGAGGCTGCCCACGAGGGCGCCCGGCAGCTGGTCCTGCGCAGCAACTACGCGAGCAGGCCGCCCGACAGCGTCATCATCAACGCCACCCTGGCCAAGATCGGCGGCGGCGGCATGGTCCTGATGGAAGATCCATGCTTATCGAACCCGACGCCATGCACCTCACCCTCGTTCTCGGGCATGGCACCGAACACCGGCTACATCTGGATCTCGCCGAACCGTACGACAGGGAATCCCCAGGTCACCGTGCGCGTGACGTACCTGTTTGCGCCGATGACTGCAATGATCTCGAACCTGACTGGCGCCAGCTTCATCATGAGCGCCGGCTCGTCGATGCGGGCTGAGTATTGAGATGCCCGCCCGAATTCGCAGGCGGAAGTCCGGTCAGGCGATCGTCATCATGGCGCTGGCCATGGTGGCGATCTGCGGGATGCTGGCACTTGCCATCGATGCCGGCCGTCTCTACTTCCAGCGCCGGCTGATGCAGGATGCCGTCGACTCCGGTGCGCTCGCCGGGGCGCAAAGCCTGGTGGGAACCGTCGCCAACCCAAGCGGCCAGCCAAACTATGCCCTCTACTACGCGCTCGACGACACACTGGCGGTCTTCGGCCAGAATCCGGCGAACAATGATCCGAACTCGTCCGTCTATACAGCTCCGCTCAATCGCACCGTGACCGACACGCAGGGCGGCTACACCGTCACCGCGGTGGCGCCGAGCGGCTACAACAACAAACAGGTACAGGTCACCGTGAGTTTCAACGCCGTCGCCACATTCGTCCAGGTGCTCGGCTTCCGCCAGATCGCGATCCTGGCAACGGCAACCGCAGAGGCCGGCACCAACGCCAAGACGTATGCGCTCTTCGCCTATACCAGTGGCGGCAGCGGCAATACCATCCAGAACGACCAGAATGGCTTCGCCCAGATCGACGACGGCTTCGACGGCGCCGACGTCTGCCAGGCGAGCATCCAGGGCCTCACGATGAGCAATTCAAAGTTTCACGTTCCTAACCCGACTCAGGTCAGCCTGAACGTGAACGGCGACGTGACGGTCAACTCCGCCAGTGACAATCATTCGCTCTCCTCCTTCTGGCGCAGCCCCGTCAATTTCGGCACGGGGCTGGACCCCATGCCGGATTATCTGACGCCCGATACTTCCCTGATCACCACCGTAGTCATTCCGGCGAACAAGGCGAAGATCCCGCCCGGAACTTCCGGAGTGGTCAACGGCGTGACCATTACGAACTCGAGCAGCTCGAAATGGGTGTACGTCTTCACACCGGGAAAATACACATCGTCGATCGTCATCCCGGCCGCCGGGGATAACGGCAACAACAGCGTCTACGTCTTCCTCAACGGCATCTACTACTTCACCGCAGGGGCGGCCTTCACGATTACGGGTGGTTACGTCTCGAATACGTCGACGGGTCTCCCCCACTACGTGGGGAACCCATCCATCGGCGCGAGCGACCTGCCGCCAGCATCAGACGGCACGAATGGGGTCGAGTTCATCTTCGACCAGGGTGGCACCTTCTCGGCGGACAACTCGGATCTGCCGAATGATGGAAGCGTCTTCTTCGTCGCTCCCCACTTCGTCCCGACGGGGAGTACCAACATCGCCTTCTTTATCAGCAGCACCAACAACAACAACGGCGTCGTGTGGAATGAGTCGCTCGCTGCGAGCTCTTCCAACGTTCCACGCTTTCAGGTCTGGGGTACCGTCTTTGACGCCGATCCCTCCGGATCCATGGCCTTGACGGGCGTCGCCGCCGGCCCGCACAACACCTCAGCCACCGACAGCAACTCGAGCGGCCAGTACGCCATCAATGGGGAATTCATCGGTGCCTTCCTCCAGCTCAACGGCGGAAACGTCCTGGGGAATAGCGCTGGAACGCAGGGCTGCCCCGGGTTTACCCCGGGACACCCGGCGCTGCTTGTCCAGTTCAATCCCAAGTTCGCGCCTGCCCCCGGCGTGAACTCGTATTTGGTGAAATAGCTCACCGGCTCAGCAGCTTCTCGACCGCCAACACCACCCCGAGGACCGTGAGCGCAACGCCGGCGAGACGCTCAGCCCCCTCCCTGACGCGCTCGCCGACGCGCGCGCCAAGCCGGAGACCGAGCTGGGTCACGACGAACGTCTGCGCACCGATCAAGATCACGACCAGGAGGATTGGAAAGCCCAGCAGGCCGATCGTGAAGCCGATGGCGAGCTCATCCATGCTGATGCTGATACCGAGCCCGATGGCGGCCAGCCCGTGGGTTCGCCCGAGCAGCTCTAGCCGCTTGTCTTGCTTCGCTTCATTTTTTGGCCAGAGCATGTAGACGCCGACCGCGATCAGGACCAGGATCGCGAGGTAGTCTGCTGCGTTCCCGGCGATGTCGCCGACCAGTCGGCCGCCGAAGAATCCGACCAGCGGCATGCCGACTTCAAATGCCGTAAACCGAGCGCCGCGGCGACCGCAAACGTGTCCAGGCCGAGCGGCACGATCAGGCCAATAAGCTTGAGCAGCACCGCGCCAAATTAGACTGCATCCGTGACGGCGCTGGAGCTGATCCGCGAGAAGCGCGATGGCCAGGCGCACGCCGACGAGGCGATTCGGTTCCTCGTCAAGGGCGCCAGCGACGGCACGATACCGGACTATCAGCTGGCGGCCTGGCTCATGGCCGTCAGGCTGAACGGCATGTCCGACCACGAGACGACGACCCTGACACTGGCGATGGCCGCGAGCGGCCGCCAGCTGGATCTCACCTCGGTCGCCGGGAAGAAAGTCGACAAGCACTCGACCGGCGGCGTGGGCGACAAGGCGACGCTGGTGGTGGCGCCGCTGGTGGCCTCCGCCGGCGTGCCCGTGGCGAAGCTGTCGGGGCGGGCTCTGGGCCACAGTGGCGGCACGCTCGACAAGCTGGAGTCGATCCCCGGCTTCCAGATCGATCTGTCGATTGAACGATTCATCGAGCAAGTGCGCCAGGTGGGCATCGCGATAGCCGGCCAGACGGCCGACATGGTGCCGGCCGACAAGGTCCTCTACGCGCTGCGCGACGCCACGGCGACGGTGGACTCAGTGCCGTTGATCGCGAGCAGCGTCATGAGCAAGAAGCTGGCGGCCGGCGCCGACGCCATCTTGCTGGATGTGAAGTGCGGCCGCGGCGCCTTCATCGCCGGCCTGGACGAAGCCGAGGCGCTGGCGCGCGCGCTGGTCACCCTCGGAACCAACGCTGGGCGTGAGACCGTCGCTTATGTCACCGACATGGAGCAGCCGCTGGGCCGGGCGGTTGGCAACGCGCTCGAAGTCCGCGAAGCGATCGACACGCTGGGGGGCCATGGCCCTCCGGAGCTCGAGGCGCTGTCGCTGCGGCTCGCCGAGGAGATGGTGCGTCTCGCCGGCCATTCGCCCGTCGATTTGCGCCTCCAGCTGACGAACGGGTCGGCGCTGCGCAAGTTTGCGGAGCTGATCGCCGCGCAGGACGGGGACGCTCGGGTCGTCGACGACCCGGCGCGCCTGCCGACGGCGCCCATCCAGCAGCCGGTGACCGCGTCGACGGCGGGCGTTGTCCTAAGCGCCGACGCGCTCGAGATCGCGCTCGCCGCAAAGGCCCTCGGCGCCGGCCGCGATCGCAAAGACGCGACG
>VBGO01000341.1 GCA_005882525.1 Chloroflexota bacterium | reverse complement strand
GTGTTGGGAGGCCTCCCGTTGCTGCTGCTCTCCTCGGACACCGAGGAGGAGCTTCGGCGCCGCGGCCTGACGCTCGGGCCGACGGACTACGTGCTCAAAGTGGCGCACGCGGCCGCTCTCGGAGAATCGGTCGACGAGTGGTCGGCGGTTTCCTTTTCTCCGACCGGCCGCTCGTACAGCCTCTGACCTTACGCCGACTGAGCGGATCCATCTGGGCTATGCGCTAGCCTTGACCGAGCCCCACTGGTGTCTCAATTCGACCGTGCAGTCCTCGCAAATACTGACTCCGGGTCCTTCCGCCATCCGACCGTTAACCTCGCTGTACCTCCGGCCGCAGAAGGCACAGAAAGTCCGATGTTGCACGACGGGTGCGCCCTTCTGCCCCACAAGGACCTCTTCGCAGAGCTTGAGGCACGGCTCACAAATCGACCCCCCGGGTCCCCCCGCGACCCGGGCCTCTGAGTCAAGGTAGTTCCGGCGGCAGAACGAGCAAAAATTGCGCGGTTCGGGTGGCTTCTCCACGGTCTCCATTTTATCGACGAGAAACCAATCGTAATTATCGTTCCGTGCTACAGGGACCCAGGTCTATGGCCTCAGGCGGCGCGGAGCCGGGCCGACGTCGGCGACCATTCCGATAGCCAGCCTTCGACCTCGGCCGCGGGCATCGGGCGGCTGAGGAAATAGCCCTGGGCCATGGTGCAGCCCAGGCGCTGCAGACTCTGCCAGGTCGCCTCATCCTCCACGCCTTCGGCCACGACATTCAGGCCCAGGCTGCCGGCCAGCTCGATGGTGGCCCGCACGATCGCCGCGTTTCCCCTATCCGCCGATAGCTCGCCGACGAAGGAGCGGTCAATCTTGATCTCATCGACCGGCAGCCGCTGCAGGTAGGCCAGCGAGGAATAGCCGGTACCGAAGTCGTCGATCGAGAAGCCGAAGCCCTGCGCGCGCAATTGATTCATGCTGTCGAGCACCCGGGCGGGCTCCGTCATCAGCGCGCTTTCGGTGATTTCCAGTTTGATCTTTCGCGCCTGGGCGCCCGTGGCGCTGATGATGTCGCTCAACGTCAGCGGCAATCGCGGATCCAGCAGGTTGCGCATCGAAATATTGACCGCGACCGGTATGGAGATGCCGGCCGCTTGCCACTCCACCATCTGCCGGGCGGCCAGCTCGACCAGGCAGGCGGTCAGCGGCTTGATCAGACCCATGCGCTCGGCCACCGGGATGAACTCCGCCGGCGGGATCCAGCCCCGCTGGCCATGACGCCAGCGGGCCAGGGCTTCGAGCCCGGTGACGGCGCCCGTCGCCATGGCGACCTGTGGCTGGTAATAGAGGATGATTTCGCGCTGCGCGATCGCGCGGCGCAGGTCGGCGCGCAGCACCAGGCGGCTCGCGTCGTATGGATCGTCCTCCGGACGGTACAGCGCGTAGCTGTTGCCGGAACGCTTCGCCACATACATCGCGACATCGGCCCGCCGCAGGAGCGTCTCGGCGGTGGAGCCGTCTTGCGGAGAGACCGCGATCCCGATGCTGGCGGTCATCTCGAAGGGGTGGCCGTCGATGACGAACGCCCGCTCGACACGTAGCAGCGCGTCGGCGACCTTCATGGCACGGTCAGCGTCGGCGTTCGGAAGCAGGATGGCAAACTCGTCGCCTCCGAGCCGAGCGATCAGGTCGTCGGCCTCGAGGTGGTCGCGCAGGCGCGGGCCGACCTGGCAGAGCAAGCCGTCGCCGATCTGGTGGCCGAAGGTGTCGTTGATCTCCTTGAAGTTGTCCAGGTCGAGCAGGAGCAGCGCGGCGGCGGGCCGCTCGGCCAGCGCCTGCTTGACCTGCTGGTGCAGCATCAGGCGGTTGGGGAGATTGGTCAGGCCATCGTGCAGCGCCTGGTGCTCGAGCGCCTGCTGGCCTTCCCGCTGCCGCCGTCGCAACTTGGCTTGCTCGAGGGCGTTTTGCACGGCGGTTCCGAGTCGCCCCATCCGGTCCTTGAGGACGTAGTCGACGACCCCGAGGCGGACGGCCGAGACCGCGAGGTCCTCGCCGATGGCGCCCGACACGATGATGAAGGGGATCTCCAGGCCGGCTTCCTGCATCAACTTCAGGGCCCGCAGCGCATCGAAGTCGGGCTGATGGTAGTCGGCGATGATCAGGTCGAGCTCGGGGTTGAGGTTGGCCTTGAAGCCCGGCTCGTCCTCGACCCGCCGCCAGCTGGGATCGAAG
>VBGO01000343.1 GCA_005882525.1 Chloroflexota bacterium | reverse complement strand
ATGATCAAGAAGTACTGGGCAGCGACCACGGACGAGACCGACCCATTCAGCAGCGGCGACGTCGTAATCGGGACCGCCTGGCCCTACCAGGTGAGCTTCCTGAAGACGGAGAAGAAGCCGGTCGCCGCGCTGGTGCCATCCGAAGGGGCCACCGGCTGGGCCGACACCTGGATGATGTCGTCGCATGCCGCTCACCCGAACTGCATGTACCAGTGGATGAAGTGGACCGAGACGCCGGCCGTGCAGGACCAGGTCGCCGAGTTCTACGGCGCGACCCCGAGTAATGCCAAGGCCTGCGACATTCTTCGTAAGAACATCGGCGACTCGGCCGACAAGGACTACCACTGCGGCGACGACGCCTTCCTCAAGCACATCGCCCTCTGGAAGACGCCCTTGCAGGAGTGCGGCGACAGCCGCGGGACCACTTGCACCGACTACACCGTCTGGCAGCGCCGCTGGCAGGAGGTGCGCGGCACCAAGTAGACAATGGCGCAGACACTGACGCGGTCGGGGGAGAGGCTTCAGGCCCCTCCCCCCAGTAGTGTTCGTCGGTGGCGGCATCGCGTCGGCGTCCTGCTGCACCGGTTTCCCGGCGCCCGGCTCGCCTTACTGCTGGGCCCGGTGCTGATCTGGATGGTCGTGATCTACCTCGGCTCGCTGGCCCTGCTCTTCGTGACCTCCTTCTGGCGCCAGGACAACGTCACCGGGGCCATCGTGCAGAACTGGGGCCTGACCAACTACCAGTTCCTGGTGCAGACCCCCGTCTACCGAACGATCGCGATCCGGACGGTCGGCATCGCACTGGCGGTCACCGTCACGGACATCGTTCTCGCCATCCCGATTGCCTACTACGCGGCCCGGATCGCGAGCCCGCGGATGCGGACCTTTCTTCTCCTCTCGATGGTGTTGCCGCTGTGGTCGAGTTACCTGGTGCGGGTCTACGCCTGGCGTACGATCCTCTCGGGCGACGGCGTATTGAACTGGGCGCTGCACCAGATCCATCTGGGAGCGGTCAACCTCGGCTTCTCGCGCTGGAGCCTATGGATTGTCTTCTCCTACCTGTGGCTACCATTCGTGACACTCCCGGTGTACGCCGCGCTGGAGCGGATCCCCAACTCGTTGATCGAGGCGTCCACCGACCTCGGCGCACGTTGGTTCACCACCTTCCGGCGTGTGATCCTGCCGATCGCGATTCCGGGCTTCGTTGCCGGCTCGATCTTCGCCTTCTCGCTGACGCTCGGCGACTACATCGCCCCCAGCCTGGTGGGGGATACCGAGTTCATCGGCAACGTCATTTACCAGAGCGTGGGCATCGCCAACGACATCCCCTTTGCGGCGGCCTACGCGGTCGTGCCGGCCCTGGTGATGGCCGTCTACCTCCTGGTCGCCCGTCAGATGAAGGCGTTCGAGGCGCTGTGACCAGGGACCGCGCGATCGAGCCCCGCTCGGTGCGGGTGGGCATGGGCGTGGTCAGCGTGCTGGTGCTCCTGTTTCTCTACGTGCCGCTCGTCGTCATCATGCTTTACGCCTTCAACCCGGCCCGCTCGCAGTCCTGGCCGTTGCCCGGTCTGTCGACCCGCTGGTTTGTGGCGACCTGGAACAATGCCGATGTCCGGACCGCGCTGATCACCTCGCTGAAGGCCGGTCTCGGCGCCACCACGATTGCCCTGGTCCTCGGTAGCCTGGCCGCGTTCGCCATTCATCGCTTCAAGTTCTTTGGCCGGGAGGCCGTGTCGTTTGTTCTGATCCTGCCGTTGGCCTTGCCCGGGATCGTGACCGGGATGGCGCTGAATTCGACCATCAACCTGGGCGGCCAGCTGCTCGGCCTGTCGTTCAGCTTGTGGACCATCATCATCGGCCACGCCACCTTCTGCGTCGTGGTCGTCTACAACAATGTGATCGCCCGGCTCCGCCGCACCACGACCTCGCTGGTCGAGGCCTCATCGGATCTCGGCGCGGACGGCGTTCAGACCTTCCGTTACGTCATCCTGCCGAACATCGCCACGGCGCTGATGGCCGGCGGCCTGCTCGCCTTCGCCCTCTCGTTCGACGAGATCATCGTCACGAATTTCACATCGGGCAGTGAGATCACGCTCCCGAAGTGGATCTTCAACAACCTGCGACTGCCGAACCAGCGGCCGGTCGTCAACGTGGTGGCCAGCGTGCTGCTGATCGCCAGCCTGATCCCGGTCTACATCGCCCAGCGCCTCACCCAGGAAAGCGGCGGGCTGGTGTCCGGCCGGGGGGCCGTCGTCCCGGCAATTGAAGATCCGGCGGAGCAGGCGGCGGCGTCCTAGACGTATAAAGAGCTGATGGCTACGCGTCAACCGGTCGACGACAAAGTCCGCGAGGCACTCTCGCGACCGATGACCGTCGTCGACGTCTCGACTACCGGCCGGAAAAGCGGGCAGGAGCGCCGGATCGAGATCGTGATGCACAACATCGGCGGCCGGCTCTACATCAGCGGCCAGCCGTCCCGAACGCGCCGCAGCTGGCTGGCCAATCTGGACGCCAATTCGAAATTCACCGTGCACCTGAAGCGTGGCGTGAAGGCCGATCTGCCGGCGACCGCCCGCGAGATCACCGATCCCTCAGAGCGGCGTCAGGTCCTGGAGCAAGTCGCCCGGCACTGGAAGCGCGACGACGTCGACATCATGGTCGAGTACAGCCCGCTGATCGAAGTCACGATTTAGCCCGTGACCGTCGACGAGCACGGCCGCCCGGAACCTCCCTTCGCGGGCGACGAGACCGCCACCCTCCTCGGCTTCCTGGAGTACCAGCGCGCGACCCTGGCGTGGAAGTGCGGCGGACTCGACGCGGCCGGGCTGCAGGCGAAGGTCGGCGCCTCGTCGATGACGCTTGGCGGCATGCTCAAGCATCTGGCCTACGTCGAGGACTACTGGTTCTCGCAGAGGCTGCACGGGCATGACCGGCAGCCCCCTTTCGACCTGGTGGACTGGAAGGCTGATCCCGATTGGGAGTGGCAGTCAGCCGCCGAGGACACCCCCGAGCAACTCTTGGCATTCTGGCAGGACAGCCTGGCCCGCTCCCGCACTTATATCGCCGAGGCGCTCGCCGACGGTGGTCTGGACCGGCTCGCGCGGCGCCCTTGGCCCAACGGTGAGAAACCCAGCCTGCGATGGATCCTGGTCCACATGATCGAGGAGTACGGGCGGCACAACGGCCATGCCGACCTCCTCCGGGAGTCGGTGGACGGGCAGACCGGGGAGTGACCTGGTCGGCAATGTTGACGCCGCTGAACGACTACTCGATGGCGGTCATCACGTGCTTGACGTTCGTGTACTCCTCGAGTGAGTACATCGAGAGATCCTTGCCGTAGCCGCTCTGCTTGTAGCCGCCGTGCGGCATCTCGCTGACCAGCGGGATGTGGGTGTTGATCCAGACCGTGCCGAACTGCAGCCGGCGGGCGGCGTTCATCGCCCGGCCGATGTCGCGCGTCCAGACCGAGGCGGCCAGCCCGTAGGGGACGTCGTTCGCCCAGGCGATGGCCTCGTTGTCATCCTTGAAGCGCTGGACGGTCACCACCGGGCCGAAGACCTCCTTCTGCACGATCTCGGAGTCCTGTTTGACGTCGGTCACCAGGCTCGGCTGGTAGAAGTAGCCGCGGCCGGGGATCGGCGCCCCGCCGACCAGTACCCTCGCGCCCCGCTCGCGCGCCCGGTCGACGAAGCCTTCGACGCGCTCGAGCTGCTCCTTGGCGACCATCGGCCCCATCTCGATGCCTTCTTCGAGCGGATTGCCGACCTTGACCGACGTGACGGTCTTGGTCAGGGTTGACAGCAGGTTGTCGTAGATCTTCGGGCCGGCAATGACGCGGGTGGCCGCGGTGCAGTCCTGGCCGGAGTTGAAGAAGCCGGCCGCCTTGACCCAGGTGTTGACCGCCTCGAGGTCGGCGTCGTCGAAGACGACGACCGGTGCCTTGCCACCCAGCTCCAGGTGGACGCGCTTGAGCGTCTGGGACGCGGCCTTCGCCACCTCTTTGCCGGTCGCGACGTCGCCGGTGAGGGAGACCATGTCGACCCCCGGATGGCGCACGATGCCCGCCCCGACCGGCTCGCCGTGGGGTCCACTCGGACGGCTTCAGCACGACGCAGTTCCCGGCCGCCAGCGCCGGGCCGATCTTCCAGATCGCCATCATCAGCGGATAGTTCCAGGGTGCGATGGAGCCAACCACCCCGACGGGCTCGCGACGGATCATGCTGGTATAGCCGCGCATGTACTCGCCGGCGGCCTTCCCCTCGAGGATGCGGGCCGCTCCGGCAAAGTAGCGGAGATTGTCAGCACAGACCCACAGCTCTTCCGACAGGAAGAGCGCGCGCGGCTTGCCAACGTTGGCCGACTCGATGTTCGCCAGCTCGTCGCCATCGGCAAGGACCGCATCCGCCAGCTTCAGCAGCATCTCGCTCCGCTCCCTCGGGGTGGTCTCGAACCACTCCGTATAGGCTTTGCGCGCGGCCTTGACGGCGCGGTCGACGTCGGCTTCCGTCCCCTTCGGCACCTCTGCGATCGTCTCGCCGGTCGCCGGGTTGATGATGGGCTGGCCCTGGTCGCCTGATCCGGCCACCCATTCGCCGCCAATGAACATTTCCCGCCGCTTCACTGCCGTTGCCATATGCCTGTCCACCCTCCTGTTTCGCGATGCGACGGCCTGCCGCGACCCTTAGGATATCTCCGATGGGGGAGGGGCCAGGGCCACGGTCCAGGGAACTCCAGGCCGAGCGCGATCGCTACCTGCCACGCGGGATGTCGTCCGCCATGCCCGTCTTTGCCGCCTCCGGTAACGGCGCGACGCTGACCGACGTCGACGGGCAGAGCTATATCGACTTCGCCACCGGCATCAGCGTGATGAACGTCGGGCACGGCCACCCCCGGGTGCTGAAGGCGATCCGCGAGCAGTCGGAGCGGCTGGTTCACTCCGGCGCACCCGTGATGATGCCCGAGGCCTACGTGCGGCTGGCCCGCCGGCTCTGCGAGATCACCCCGGGCGCCTTTCCGAAGAAAGCCTTGCTTCTCAACAGTGGGGCGGAGGCGGTGGAGAACGCCGTCAAGGTGGTGCGCCAGGCGACCGGCCGGCCGGCCATCATCAGCTTTCACAATTCGTTCCACGGCCGCACCCTGATGTCGATGACGCTGACCGGCAAGGTCGCGCCCTACCGGCAGAACTTCGGACCGTACGCGCCTGAGGTCTACCAGGTGCCCTACCCGTACGAGTACCGGCGACCCGCGGGCATGGCCGCCGAGAGCCTGGGTGGGGCCTGCGTCGAGGCGGTGCGGCAGCTCTTCAAGACGACGGTGGGTGCCGACCGGGTCGCGGGCATCCTGGTCGAGCCGGTGCAGGGGGAGGGCGGCTTCGTGGTGCCGCCGCCCGATTTCCTGCCCGCGCTGCGCAAGCTCTGCACCGAACACCAGATTCCGTTGATCGCCGACGAGGTCCAGACCGGGTTCGGGCGGACTGGAAAACTCTTCGCGGTCGAACATCTCGGCGTCGAGCCGGACCTGATCGTCCTGGCGAAATCGCTGGGCGGCGGCCTGCCGCTGGGCGCGGTGGTCGGGCGCAGCGAGCTGATGGATGCGACCAACCCGGGCGGTCTCGGTGGGACCTTTGGCGGTAACCCGGTCGCCTGTGCGGCGGCGCTGGCCGTGATCGAGGCGATGTTCGACGAGAAATTACCCGAGCGCGGCGCGAAGCTGGGCGACCGCGCGCTGGCGCGCATGCGAGCGTGGATGGATCGCTTTTCGAAAATCGGTGATGTGCGCGGCCGCGGCGCCATGGTTGCCATGGAACTCGTCACCGATCGAGCGACGCGGGAACCTGCCGGCGCCCTCACCAACGACATCCTGCGGTACTGCCACGGGCACGGCCTCGCGATCCTCAAGGCCGGCCTCTACGACAATGTCATTCGCTTGTTGTTTGCGCTGGTGATCAGCGAGCAAGACCTCGATCGCGGTCTCGACATTCTCGAGGAAGCCCTGGTTTCGGTCAACGCCTAACCGCGTAACCTCCGACCAGGTGACCGCGTTGACCTGCTGAGCGCCGTCGACGGAGCAGAAGGGAGCGGCGCAGGTCATCAATCATCCGGCATCATACGGGCGGCGGTTCTGCCACCGCCGCCTGTACACTTCCAAGC
>VBGO01000342.1 GCA_005882525.1 Chloroflexota bacterium | reverse complement strand
GAGCCTCCGGGCTGGTGGGCGTCGCCCCCGAGCACCGTCGGCGGGGCCTGGGCACACGCCTGGCCGACGAGGTCGAGCGTTTCGCCGAGACGACCGCCAACAAGTGGGTAGAGGCCGAGGTGCGAGAGATCAATCTGCCGGCGGCCCTGCCGTTCGTTCGGCAGCGGGGCTATGTCGAGCTGGAACGATACCGGACCTCGGTCCAGACCCCTTCGACGGTTGACCTGAGCGGGCTTGCGGGGTTGCAGAGCCGGCTCGAACGCGAGGG
>VBGO01000109.1 GCA_005882525.1 Chloroflexota bacterium | reverse complement strand
GAACGCACCCGCGCCGCAGCGGCGGAAGGCGCGGAGGCCGCGCTCGTCATCGCCCCTAGCTACTACCGGCGCCACCTCACAGTGGAGGCGCTGCGCGCCCACTACCACGCGCTAGCCGAGGCGAGCCCGATCCCGATCCTGATCTACAACGTTCCGGTGCACATGGGTTATGACCTGGGCGCCGACTGGATTGTCCAGCTCACCGGGCACCCGAACATTGCCGGGCTCAAGGACTCATCCGGTGACATCGCACGGCTACCCCGATTGCGACAAGAGCTCGGGCCCGGCTTCATCCTTCTCGCGGGCGCAGGCGAGAGGATGGTTGACGCATTCGACGCCGGGGCGGATGGCGCGATTGCGGCGCTGGCCAACCTGGCTCCGCAGGCCGCGGCCGGCATCCGGACGGCATGGCTGGAGGGCCGCACCGACCAGGCGCGGCAGCTGCAGCGCACAATCGCGCCGCTTGGGCAAGCCCTGACGGCTGGCTACGGGGTCCCCGGCCTCAAGGCCGCCCTGGGGCTCCTGGGCTACGACCACGGGGACCCGAGAATGCCGCTGCCACCGTTAGCCGCGAGTGAGCTCCCCGCCCTTCGGCATCTCCTGGAGGACGCCAAACTCATGCCCAGGGCTCTCGCCTCGTGATCCCTCTTCGGGACTACAACCCGACCCGCCGGCCCTCGCTCCTGACCTGGGGCCTGATCCTGATCAACATCGGTGTCTATTTCTACCTGGCGCAAAACCCGGTGATGGATGAGACCGCCATCGCGCGCTACGCGGTCGTCCCGGCCGACATCACGGCGGGGCGCCACCTGGGCACCCTGATCACCTCGATGTTCCTCCATGCCAGCCTGCTGCACGTGGCCGGCAACATGCTCTTCCTCTGGATCTTCGGCAACAATGTCGAGGACCGGGTGGGCGAGATCAGGTTCGTGATCCTCTATTTCGTCTCGGGGATCGCCGGCAGCCTGCTGCAGGTCTACATCACCCCGACGTCGACCATACCCATGCTGGGCGCCAGCGGAGCGATCTCCGGCATCCTGGCGGCCTATGTCGTCTACTTCCCGCGGGCGCGGGTGCTGACTTTCATCGTGCCCTTCTTCTTCATCACCCTTTCCGCGTACGTCTTCATCGGGTACTGGATCCTGCTGCAAGTGCTCAACGCCTACCTCAACCTCGGGGTCGTCGGTGGCGGCGTGGCGTTCTTCGCCCATGTGGGCGGATTCGCCAGCGGGCTGATCCTGGCCATCCTGCTGCGGCCGCGTGAACATCCGGACCCGCACCCGGGCTACGGGGGATACCCGTAGTGGCGCTCATCGCCGGCGGGTCGCGCTAGCGGGCGAACTGCCGGATGCGGCCGTTCTCGACGCAGAACAGGTGGTCGGAGACCGGGAAGGCGGCCTCGCGATGACGCTCCTGGACGTCATGGCGGAGGCGGCCCATCAGCTGGGCCTGCTGCCCGGCGGCGATCAGCGACCCGCGCTCCGGCACCCCCAGGACGGGCACGTCCTCCAGCATCTCTTCCAGCCACGCCCAGACCTCAGGGAGCAGCATCAGCGCCGCCCCGTAGGGCCGGGGATCGACGTAGCTGAGCATCAGCATCTGCGGACGCCCCTCTTTGTCGGTTTCCAGGCCGGTGAACTTCATGCCGTTGCGGAACATCAACGCCAGGTTGCTGAGGGCGATGACTTCCAGGTGGTCCCGTCCGACGTTCCAGGCCGCCAGGTCCTGCGGCAACAGGTAGCGCATTCCCTGCGCATAGTGGGCGGCGTAGGTGACCACCAGGTCACCCAACATCCGGCGGTAAACGACCGGGCCACCGGCCGACTCGAGAAAGCTGGCCGGCCGCAGCACGGGAAGGATCAAGGGGGCACCGAAGAGTGCCTCACTGTCGCACTCCTGGTCCAGCCGGCGCAGCCGGGCGGCGAAGAGCCGGTCGAGCGCAGTCGGTTGCTCGCGGTACTGCTGGTAGAAGCTGTCGAGGTTGAAGCGCAGGTCGGTTTCGCGGACGCGGCGGATGGTGAGCTGGAACGGCTCGGGCCCCTTCTTCACGGTCCAACCCGGGCGCAGCGCCGTCAAGCGCTTGAGGACGTGGTTCTCGAAGTCGTGGGCATTCATCGTCGTCTGCTGGCCCATTGCCGATGTAACGGGGTGCGGATGGCAGGCTTGCAGGACGCCGGCCGGACCGGGCATGCCGCTTAGCCGCTGGTTTCGCGGCGGCGCGCCGAGCCCCAGAGACCGGCTGGTGAAGGCCCTACAACAGGCTCGCGACGGTGACACGGATGGCGCGATCGAAACAATTGCCGAAAGGTTTTCGGACGCGCTGGAGGAGCTGCGCGCCCTGCCGGCGCAGGTGGACGCCGGATGGTTGCGGCTGGCCGCCCAGCTCGCTTACCGCGCGGGCGGCATGCCGGCGGCGGCGGATTTCGCGCAGCAGGCGCTGGCACAGGAAGAGGACGCTGCCACCTGGAACCTGCTCGGACGGGTGCGCATCTGGCTGAAGCATCCGGAGGCGATGACGGCCTTTCACCGCGCCGCCGCGTTACGGCCAGACGCTTACGTGGTTCCGCACCGGGTCTCGCGCGATCGCTTTGCCCGGCTGGCTGAGGCGGCGCTGGCCAGCATCCCGGAAGCCTTCCAACGCCAGCTGACGAACACCATGATCGTAGTGGATGACCTGCCGGACATCGACGCCGTCCGGGAGGGCGAAGATCCGGACCTGCTCGGACTCTACGAGGGCGCAACCGCGCTCGAGCACGGCCTGCCCGAACGAATCGTCCTCTACCAGCGAAACCACGAGAACATCGTGGCCGACGACGCCGAGCTCGCCGAACAGGTGCGTGAGACGATGCGGCACGAAGTCGGCCACCACTTCGGGATGGCCGAAGACGAGCTGCCGTATTGAGCCTGCGACCCCCCCAGTGCCGGCGCGTGGGGCCACGGGTCATCCTCTTGTACGCTGTCGCCATGACGGACCGGAGGAGCCCTCTTCGCTGCTCCTTCTGCGGTAAAAAGGAGTCGCACGTTCGGAAGATCGTGGCTGGTCCCGCGGTCTACATCTGCAACGAGTGCGTCTATCTCTGCCTGGAAATGCTCAATCAGGACCAAGTAGCGACCAACACGCCCAAAGCCGAGCGAATATCAGCTCTGAAAGCAGAGATCCACCATTTGCACGGATTACTCCGGCTGGAATCCCGCCTGGTTACGGACTTGCGTAACGAAACTGAGCGGCTCCGCGCGAAGCCGAAGGCCCGCCCGATCCGACGTTCCTAGGTCTTGAGCGGAAACGGGTTGCCGGACGGGGGAAGCGCTAGCGTTCCGGCCTTGTCGATCGTCGTCAATGCCGCGATGAAGTCCCTGAAGCCCTGGATCGGGTCGTACCCCGCCAGCGCCTGGTAGCAGGCACCCAGGGTTGCACCGCCAGCAGCGGAGATCGCCGGCCAGTCGAAGGTCAGCTGCGAGTGCACGTAGTAGAGGAAGAGGTCACCGCATCCGGCGGCGATCTGATCGGTGTCACCCGCGGAATTGTCGTTGACGTAATCCCGGTGTCCTTGTGCCCACCAGTCCTGCTCGGTCTGGTTGAAGTCGCCGGCGATTTCGGGGTGCCGATCGAAGGCGAGGACGCGCGACAGCGCTTCGCCATTGACGTGGCCGCAGTCCCAGCCTTTGTGGATCGCGTCCTCGAAGACCTCGACGATCTCGGCGGCGAGGAATCCCGGTGCGGCAACGCGGTCCGGAAGGACATGGATGTCGGTTCCAGCGCAGGTGATGTGATAGGCGCCGCCAGCGTTCGGATCCGTGTAGACATAAAACGGTAGGCCGGGTGGCGTCAGACCGCCAAACCATTGCTGCACGGCGACATAATCGTCCTCGGCATCCTTCAACATGGCCTCGGCCGCCGCGTCACCCTCCGGTGTCCGGTCGGTGAAGATGATGAAGTTGGCCGTCTGGCCCGCCTTGCGCTCGCCGGGTACGGCCCGGTGGCGCCGGCGATGCGCCTGCAGAATGCTCCGTTCCAAGGTGACACCGGGACGTAGGAAGACGCGCGCCTGATCGGGCGTGCCAAAGAGCCGTCGCAGCAATGCCGGCGAGCCCTTATGCCTTCTTTTTCGAGGCGGCGCCGGTCCGCTCGATCCGGAAGCCGATCCGGACCTGCACCTGGTACTCCGTCAAGCGGTTGTTCTGGACGACGGCCTTTGAGTGCACCACCTCGACCGTCTCGATGCCGCGGACGGTTTTGGCCGCCTCGTTGACGGCCTCGCGGGCGGCGTCGCTCCAGCTTTCCTTCGAGGTCCCCACGAGCTCCAGGATTTTCAGAACTGCCATCCCTGCCTCCTATATTCCGTACAGTCGCCTGGCGGCCGCCACGATGTGTCGCGCCGAAATCTCGGCCCTGTCCATCAGCTCCGTGGGCTTACCCGAACCCGGCAATCCGCGCACCGCGAGGTGCACGATCCGCGGCGGATCCATGTCGGCGGCCAGGGCCTCCATCACGGCGGCGCCCAGACCGCCCTCCGGATAGTGATCTTCGACGACCACGAGCCGGCCGCGCGTCAGCGCCGCCGCCTCCTGCAGCGTCACCTTATCGACCGGCTTGACGCTATAGAGGTCGATGACACGGGTCTTGATGCCCTCCCGTTCCAACTCGTCGGCCGCGGCTAGACAGTTGTGCAGCGTCACGCCGGCGCCGACCAGGGTCACGCGGTCGCCCGGATCGCTGCGGACCAACTTCGAGCCGCCGATCGGGAACCTGGTGCCGTCTTCGTAGAGCACCGGGTAGGCGCCTCGGGTGGTGCGGATATAGCTGATCCCTTTCTGGTCGGCCATGGCTTTCACCAGCTGGGCGGTCGAGGTGGCGTCCGACGGATAGAGCACGGTCGAGCCGTGGACCGCCCGCATCATGGCCAGGTCCTCGAGCGCCATCTGCGACGGGCCGTCCTCGCCGATCTCGACCCCTGCGTGGGAGCCGGAGAGCCGGATGTTGGCCTGTGAGATGGCCGCCATGCGGATGAAGTCGGAGGCTCGGCTGAAGAAGGCTGCGAAGGTCGAGGCGAACGGAATGTAGTGGCGGACGCTCATCCCGACGGCCGTGGCGACCAGTTGCTGCTCGGCGATGAAGACCTCGAAGAAGCGATCGGGATAGGCCTTGGCGAACTCCTCCGCAAAGGTGGAATTGCTGACCTCGCCGTCCATCGCGACCACCGTTGGTCGGGCACCCAGCGCCGTGAGCGCATCCCCGTAGGCCTTGCGCGTGGCCACCTTGTCACCTTTCTTATAGGTGGGAAGCCTGATCTCGACCCGGGCGTCCCTGATGGCGGGCTCGCCGGGATCCGGCTTCAGGCCATCGACCCGGAGGTGTCGCACCCCGCCCATCTCCGTAATGGCGCGCTCGGCCATATCGGCAGGTAGCGCCTTGCCGTGCCAGCCATCCTTGTTCTCGATCTCGCTGAAGCCTTTGCCCTTGACGGTCCGGGCGATCACGACGGTCGGCTTGCCGGTGGCCTCGCGGGCCTGGCGCAGCGCCTGGTCGATCTGCTCCACGTCGTGGCCGTCGATGACGATGGCTCGGCAGCCAAAGGCCTGGACCCGATCACGGTAGACATCGGTTTCCCATTCGTATTCGGTTGGGCCGCGCTGGCCAAGCCGGTTGATGTCGAAGATGGCGGTGAAATTCGAGAGCTGGTAATAGCTCGCCTTGTCGAGGCCCTCCCAGATCGACCCTTCAGTCAGCTCGCTATCGCCGGTCAGCGTCCAGATGTGATACGGCAGCTGATCGAGCTTGCGACCGGCGAGCGCCACGCCGACCCCGATCGGCAACCCCTGGCCGAGCGACCCGGTCGCCACGTCAACCCAGGGGAACACCGGTGTGGGGTGACCCTGGAGCCGCGAACCGAATTTGCGGAAGGTGAGCAACTCGTCATCACTGACAACGCCAACCGCCTTGAAGATAGCGTAGAGCAGGGGCGAGGCATGGCCCTTGGAAAAGATCAGATGGTCATTCGTCGGTGCCTGGGGGTCGTTCCAGTCGTAGCGGAAATACCGGGTGATCAGAACAGCCATCAGGTCGGCTGCCGACATCGATGAGGTGGGATGGCCGGAGCCCGCGGCCGTGCTCGACCGGATGCTGTCGACTCGCAGTTGCTGACCCAGCTCGCGAATGAAGTCGAAGCCCTGGCTCGTAGGTACCTCGCTGACCGAGCTCTTTGCCATCAGCTCACCCCGTTGTTGTGTTTTGGATGCCCCGCTGTTCTTAGATTAAGCGCCGGCAGAGGCGGGCCGCTGGTCAGATCGGTACGGCCCGCGGCCGCGAGGCCGGCGGCGCCGGCGATCCCAGGAATTGGCCGGCCGGACCTCGCCCTGGACGCGGCGTGGCTCGCGCGGCGCGCCCGCCCTGGGTTGGGTTTCGACCAGCGACGCCGCGACGTAGCGCCAATCACCCTCGGTCAGCAGATGGCGGACGTCCAGTTCGGGCAACGCGGGCGCACCCTGGCGGCGTAGCGTGCGCCAGGCCGCCTCATCTTCTGGCGTCAGGAACGTCAGGGCCCGGCCCTTGACCCCCATGCGGGCCGTGCGGCCGACCCGATGGGTCAGCCACTGCGGCGAGTCAGGAAGCTCGTAGTTGATCACCAGGTCGACGTGACTAATATCGAGACCGCGGGCGGCGACGTTGGTGGCGACGAGGATGTTCGTCCGAAGCCCGCGGAACGCGTCCATGGTGCGGTCCCGGACGTTCTGTGACAGGTTGCCCTGCAGGTCGGCACTGTCGTGGCCAAGATTCCGCAGGTCCCGGCTCAGCTTGCGCACCCCATGTTTGGTGCGGCCGAAGACGATGGCGGAGCCGCGGTGATGCTGGAGCAGCCGGCTGAGCGTGCGCAGCTTCTCCGCCCGGACGACCCGCAGCAGCCCGTGCTCGAGGGCATCCTCGACGGGGGCGGCGATTCGGATGCGGATGGGATCGTCGAGGTGACGCTCGATCATTCGGCTGACCCAATCAGGCATGGTGGCCGAGGCCAGGACCATTTGAGGCTGGTAGGTGAGCTCGATGATGCGCTCCACGTCCGGCGCGAAGCCGGCATCGAGCATTTCGTCACCTTCGTCGAGGACGAGCAGCTGCACCCTGCTCAGCGATAGCCGGCGCCGCGAGACCATGTCGAGGAGGCGGCCGGGCGTGCCGATCACGAGGTCAACGCCGCTCTTGAGGGCGTGTTCCTGAGTCGCATAGCCGACGCCGCCATACACCAGGGCTGATTTCAGTCCGGTGGCCAGCGACTGGAACACCCGATCTACCTGGATGGCGAGTTCGCGGGTCGGGGTCACCACCAGGGCCCGCGGCCCGGGTCCCTTGACCGCGATGAGCCGTTCCACGAGCGGCAGAATGAAGGCGAGCGTCTTCCCGGAGCCGGTTGGCGCCTGGATGACGACATCACGACCGCGCAGCATCGGAGGGATGGCTTCGACCTGGACGGTCACGGGGCTGTCGATCGAGTTTCGAGCGAGCGCGCTCAGCAGGTGGGCATTCACGCCCAGGTCGGCAAACGTCGTTGTCAAGAGGGATACTCCTCGGTCCCCTCTACCTTTATTTTGTATTGGCCACGATCTTCAGGACACCGTTTGGGACGGGGAGGAGAACCGAGAGCGGGCGACCTCGAATTGGGAGGTCGCGAACAAGTGTACCAGCTTTGGCTGAAGCCTAAACCTTTGGCTGAAACCTAACCGATGGATTGCCCGCATAGTATTTGTCGAGCCCGGCTACCCGGCATTCGATTGAGGTGGCCTGGCCAGGTTCGGATTTCATACCCCCAGGCGGAATCGAACCGCCGTTCCGGCCTTGAAAGGGCCGTGTCCTAGCCGCTAGACGATGGGGGCGCGGCGCGGATTCATGCTAGCAAGCGACCGGCGAGGAAAGGCCTCCGCTAGTCGCCCCAGCGCGTCTTCAGCCGTTCGTAGGCGAGAGCGATCAGCGTCTGCGCTGTGTACTCCCAATTGCGGCTTTGCGACCAAGTAACGACCAGGGCGCGCGTCGCAAGCGACAAAGACTCGTACAGCGGGAAGCGATCGCCGTGGTAATCAGGACGAATTGCCATGTAAGCATTCAGAAAAATCTGTCGGGCTTCCGAGGCTACGGCGGTATCGGACCAGTCTTTTGGCACGGACGGAGCGAGGTGCCCGCAGTACTTGCCCAGGTCAAAGCTCGGCTCGGCCTGTACGAAATACTCGACATCGATCAGACCGAAATGTGTCCCGTCGTAGAGGAACTGATTGTATTTATAGTCGCCGTGCGATGGAACGGGCGCCTCGGGCGGAACCCGATCCGCTTTGGCTCGGATCTGCTTAAGAAGGTCCCGCAAGCCAAGGTAAACGGTGGGTGACGACATTTTGAATTCCTCGAGCCGATTGAGAAGACGATCGATCTCGACATCAACCGTATGGGGGGTTCCGGCACTGATACGCGAGCTGTGAATATGCCCAATGGTGCGACCGGCCGCCTCGCATTGGGCCAGGAAGATGTCCGAGCCACGATTACCTTCGATCTCGTCTCCGCGCACCTCTGACTGCAGGAGAAGATCCAACTTGGGGTAGTAAGCCAGCGGTTCAGATAGGACCAGCTCGCCACTCGCTCGCGCGGGGAGCTCCCAGAGCGCTTTCATCACCTCATAGGTCAGTTTTCCCCTGCGGCTGTGCTGGACTTTTCCGTAAACATTTAGTGGCCGCTCCTCACCCAGTTCCCCCTCGTAACGAATGATGCAGGAGATTTCCGGCAGATATTTCACGCGCACGGGGGTTACCGAACCAACGCGCGCCTCGGGTCGGAGATGCACCCAGCTGGGCTGAAGTATCGGTCGCATCGCCTCGCCGTCGTAGACGGTAGTCAAGCCAGGAAACACGGGGTCGGTCGGGAAAACAAACAGAAAGAGATTCAGGTCTGGGAAAAAGCGAGCGTGCCCTCGGGGATCCAAGGGATTGTGGTCTTGGGAGCTGAGGATCGGCTCGATTCGTTGCCGGTATGCTTCGCAATCGTCGTCGCGAAAAAATGCCTTGGTCCAGAAGAGGGAGCGCGACTCAATGCCGCCAGGCAGCTCCAACAGCGCCTCGTACACGTTCCATAGGACACGGGGCGCCTCGAACCGTCGCCCTTCCTTCGTCCGAACCTTCTTGACCTGAACCGTCGGCAGCACTGGCTGGATGACCTGGGTAGCGAGAAAGGCCGCCATCGCCTCTGGCTCGGTGACCTCTTTGATCTGCGAGTAGCTGACACTCATCTGGAGGCCACTCCACAGCTTACGGGTTTCTGCATTCGCAGCGCCCACAAGAAAACCGTCGGGCTGCACCCGCAACCCGACGGTCTCTCATCGCTTCTATCGGATGAACCGACTGAGCAACTCCTTTCGCTTGAGCGCAACCCAGGCAAGTAGTGCGAACAGCGCAAGGCCGAGAGCGCCCTGAGCTGCGAGCGGCGTTTCGGCTTGCGCCGACGTGACCGCCGCATGTCCGCCACCGGTGTTTGCCAAGGTACCCGCTTGCCCGGCTGCCGCACCGCCGGCGCCACCGCCAGCTGCGGCTGAGGCCACGGTCTCATTGACGGTCGCACCGGCTGACGCGGTGGTCTCATTCACGGTGCCGCCGGCGCCCGCGCTAGGAGTTGACGCCTGGTTCGAGGCAGCGCTGGCCACCGAGCCGCTGGTCTGCTGCACGGTCGGCGTGGAGGCCTGGTTGGAGGCCGCGCTGGCCACCGACCCGCTGGTCTGCTGCACGGTCGGCGTGGAGGCCTGGTTCGAGGCCGCGCTGGCCACCGAGCCTGTGGACTGCTGCACTGTCTGACCAGAAGGCGCCGAATTAGGCGCCGAGACGCTCGCGGCTGAGCCGGCCGACTGGCCCGTCGTTGAACCGACCGCATGCGAGCCTGCGCTGCCGGCCGTTCCGGCCGTCTCGTTGCCAGCGGCGGTGCCTTTGGCTGCCGAGCCGTTGCTGCCCTTGGCGCTGGCGTGCGAACCGGCGCTGCCGGCCGTTCCGGCCGTCTCATTGCCGGCGGCGGTGCCGTTTGCCGCCGAGCCGTTGCTGCCCTTGGCGCTGGCATGCGAACCGGCGCTACCGGCCGTTCCGGCCGTCTCATTGCCAGCGGCGGTGCCGTTTGCCGCCGAACCGTTGCTGCCCTTCGCGCTGGCGTGCGAACCGGCGCTGCCGGCCGTTCCGGCCGTCTCATTGCCGGCGGCGGTGCCTTTGGCCGCGGAGCCGTTGCTGCCCTTCGCGCTGGCATGCGAACCGGCGCTACCGGCCGTTCCGGCCGTCTCATTACCGGCGGCGGTGCCCTTCGCCGCCGAGCCGTTGCTCCCCTTGGCGCTGGCGTGCGAGCCGGCGCTGCCAGCGGTGCCTGCGGTCTCGCTCGCCGGGGCGGTCCCAGCCGCACTGGCGGCAGAGCCGTGGCTTGCCTTCTCGTTGCCGCAGGCCTTTATCTTCTTGTCGTCGCCGCCACCGCCGTTGCCCTTGGCCCCGGTGTGGTCCTTACTGTTGATGTCGCCATTGCTATCCGAGTTGCATTCGTTCGCTTCGCGCTGGCCCGGATTGATGGACCCGTGTCCGTTCTGATTCGCACCGCTACCTGCTTTCGAGCCGGTGGCTCCCTCCGATCCGCCGGCGGCGTTGCCGGCGCTGAAGGTAACCACCTCTTCGGCCGCGCTCGGCTTGCTCAGAGCCGCCGCATCTATAGTTCGAACCTTCGGGATTGCCGGGGCCGGGCGCGGCTGGCCGCCAGTCTGGACAATCAGTGGTGAGAACGCCGAATGGTACGTCGGAGTCCAGGTCACATTCCCATAGCTGGCCGACCGCCCGATCAGGAGAAGGCCTGCAAAGACTAGGCCTGAGAGCTTTAACGGCCAGGTCGACTTCGAGATGAGAGCGTCCGATTCGTCTTCGTACGCATAAATGCTAACTGCCGCAGCCGTTGTAGCCAATTCATTTCCCTCCCACACGTAATTAGTCGCCACCCCACCACCAATTGTGAAACGCCAATCCCTATTTGTCGAGGTTCGGCTTGCTTTCCAGCGTAGACCGTTCGGCCAGTGGTGTCAACGTCTCATATATATAACCTGATAACGCGGATGATCTGTTTCGCTAATTCGCCCGCCAAAAAGGAACCGCCGGGCCTTTGCCCGGCGGTCCTCCACCTACGAACTTACTGCTACCGGATGAGGCGCCGGAGAATCTCGCGGGGCCGCAGCAGAGCGATACCCAGCAGAGCAAGCAGCGCACCGACTGCGCCAGTTGCGCCGGTGGGGCCACCACCGGTGTTCGCCAGGGTTCCAACATTCGCAGCCTGGTTTCCAGCAGCGGCCGCCACCGACGCCGTCGTTTCATTCGCCGTGGTCGCAGCATTCTCGCTGTTCGCCGAGCCGGCGTTGGACGCCGCCGAGCCGGCCGAGCTGCTCGTCT
>VBGO01000108.1 GCA_005882525.1 Chloroflexota bacterium | reverse complement strand
GTCAGGATCAGGGCCAGCGCGAAGGGCAGGCCGGTGATGATGTAACCCGAGGCGCGGGCCTGCGCGGTCAGGGTCCGGATCTCGCCCTGGATCCGGATGCGCTCCCGGATGGTGAAGGCGATGGTGTCGAGGATCTCGGCCAGGTTGCCACCGACCACGCGGTGGATCTGGACCGCCGTGACCATCAGGTCGAAGTCCTCCGACTCGATGCGCTTGACCATGTGGGCCAGGGCGTCGTCGACCGAGACTCCCAGGTTCATTTCGCGGACGGCCCGGCTGAACTCGTCCGCCATCGGGGGCGACGAGCTCTTCGCGATGGTCGCCATCGCCTGGGCGAAGGAGTAGCCGGCTTTGAGCGCGTTCGACAGCAGGACGACCGTGTCGCCCAGCTGGTTATTGAAGGCTTTGAGCCGGCGGCGTTGCCGGAACTTCAGGAAGAAGCCGGGGGCGAAGTACCCGGCGGGAATCCCAGCCAGGGCCAGCACCGGGCTGTGGAAGCGGAAGAAGAGGATGGCACAGAGGAGAACGATCAGGCCGATGATCAGCATCACGTACTCCGAGACGCGGAGCTTGAGGTCGGCCTTGGCCAGCTCGTCGGTGAGCCGAGAGCTGCGACCACCTTTGTTGCGGGTCAGGCTTTTGTTGAAGCCCTCCAGGAAGCCCTCGAAGAGGCCACCCTTCTTCGCGGCCGCCTCCGGGTTGTAGCCGTCCATGTGGAGCTCGACCTCGGCGGGCTGCCGGTTGGACATGAGCGCCATCACCACGATCAGCGCGCCGATTGCTGCCATGGCCGCGAAGATCAGCTGGATTGACACTTATTTGCCTCCTTGTGCGGCAGGATCCGGTGACGGCGTAAAGAGTTCCTTGGTCACGCCCTCGCCCGACGACTGCAGGTGGTCGAAATACTTGGGGATGATGCCGGTGGCCGTGAAGTAGCCCTGCACCTTCCCGTCTTCGCTGACGCCGGTCTGCTTGAACACGAAAATGTCCTGCACCTTTACCTGGTCCCCGTGCAGTCCGAGCACCTCGCTGACGGCGATGATCTTCCGCGTTCCGTCCCGCAAGCGGCTCTGCTGCACGATGACGTTTATGGCGGACGAGATCTGTTCCCGGATCGCCCGGGAGGGCAGTTCTGCACCCGCCATCAACACCAACGTTTCCAGGCGGTTCAAACTGTCACGCGGCGAGTTCGCGTGGATAGTCGTCAACGATCCGTCATGGCCTGTATTCATCGCCTGCAGCATGTCCAGGGCCTCGCCACCGCGGCACTCACCGACCACGATCCGATCTGGGCGCATCCGGAGGGCGTTGACGACCAGGTCGCGGATGGCGATCCGGCCGCGGCCTTCCACGGTCGCCGGCCGTGACTCAAGTGTTACAACGTGCTCCTGGTTGAGCTGCAGCTCGGCGGCGTCCTCGACCGTGACCACCCGCTCTTCCTCCGGGATGAAGCTGGAGAGCACGTTGAGGGTTGTCGTCTTCCCCGAGCCGGTGCCGCCCGAGACCAGCATGTTGAGCCGGGATCGGACGCAGGCCTTGACGAACTGCGCCATCGGGTCGGTGATGGTGCCGAACTTGATCAGGTCGGTGATCTTGTACGGATCTTTGGAGAACTTTCGGATCGTTAGGATGGGGCCGTTCAAGGAGAGCGGCGGAATGATGACGTTGACGCGGGATCCGTCCTTGAGGCGGGCATCCACCATGGGCGAGCCTTCGTCGATGCGCCGCCCGATCGTCGACACGATCCGGTCGATGACCCGCCGCAACTGGTCCTCACTCTCGAACTGGACCGTGGAGAGCGTCAGCTTGCCCTTGTGCTCGACGAAGATCTGATCCGGCCCGTTGACCATGATTTCGGTGATCGTCGGGTCGCCGATCAGCGCCTCGATCGGCCCGAGCCCGAGGAAGTCGTTCAGCACCGAGTCGAGCATCCGCTGCTTCTCCGGCTTGGTCAGGGAGAGGCCCATCTCGGCGACCACGGCGTTCAAGGCCTCGGTGATCCGGGCCGCCCGTTGCTCCCGGTCCTCGTCGCCGGAGTCTTCGGCGGCCGTCTGCTCGATCAGCCGCGCCTGCAGCCGGTTCTTGACCCGCTCGGCCTGCAGCTCGAAGGGGGTCCGGGTGCGGGTCGCGCTCGAGCTCTGGCGCGCAGGGCTGTTGCCCGCCTGGGGCACATAGGACCCATCGGGGACCGCGGACGGGTCGGGACCCTGTTGCTTTTGGACGCGATCCAGCAGCGACATCGCTCAGGCCGCCCTCCGGACTGCGACAAATGGACGCAGTACGGTCACCGAGGGTGACGACGAAGGGTAGGCGGTAGCCCGCGAGGTCATCTCAACCTTTCTAACGGCGGGCGAACAGACCCTTGCGGGGTTTCTTGTCGGCCGGCTCCGGCTCGGCCGCCGGCGCCGACGGGATCAGCTTGGCCACCAGCTCCCGGATCCGCTGGCTGATCTCAGACTCCGGGTGGGTGGTGACGAACGGATTGCCGCGGTTGATCGAGTTGATGACCAGCTTGGGGTCGTTTGGGATCTGGCCGGCGATCGGGAAGCGCAGGTTGGCTTCCACGCTCTCTTTGTTGAACTCGGAGTGGGCGTCCGACTTGTTCAGCAGGAGGACCACGCGGTCTGGCGGAATGGACAGCGAGTCGAAGATCTTCAGCGCCAGCTTGGTGTTCTTGATCGCCGGGATACTCAGGGAGGTGACCACCACCACCCGGTCGGCATGGTCGAGGACCTCGAGGTTGATCTCGCCCAGGTGAGCGCTGCTGTCGACGATGATGTAGTCGAACATCTTGCGCAGCTCGCTGAAGATCCGCCGGACGTGGTCGACGGTGACCAGGTCGGCCAGTTCCGGGCTGCTCGGCGGGAGCAGCACCTTGATGCCAAACGGCCCATCGACCATGATTTCGCGGATGAATTCCGGATCCATGTGGTCGATGTTCTCGATCAGGTCGGTGATCCCCTGGGAATGGTCCAGGTTGAGGAGCACGCCGATGTCGCCGAATTGCAGGTCAAGATCCACGAGCGCGACCTTGCCCTTGGTCTCGTTCGCCATGGAGACGGCGAGATTGGCGGCGATCAATGACTTCCCAACGCCGCCCTTGCCCGAGTAGAAGAAGCAGACCTGCCCGTGTTCGCCCCGGCGCGCGGTCTCGCCGTCCGTCGGTGCGGCGGGCGCCTTTTCCGTCCCACCGGTGGTCTTGGCGAGAAAAGACTCCTTCTTCTGCTCCAGCTGGTAGACGCGCCGGATACTGGCGATCAGCTCGTCCCCGCTGAACGGCTTGATGAGGAACTCACGCGCTCCCGATTGCATGGCCCGCCGCAGGTAGTCGCGCTCGCCCTGGACGGACATGATGATGACCGGTGAGCTGGGGACCTCCTGGGCCAGGACCTCGGTCGCCTGGATGCCATCCATGATCGGCATGTTGACGTCCATCAGGACGATGTCCGGCGCCACCTTCTTGGCTTGCTCGACGCCTTCCTTGCCGTTGATGGCCGTGGCGACGACCTGAATGTCGGGCTCGAAGGAGAGCAGCTTCTGGAGGTTGTCCAGGGTGCTCGCGATGTCGTCCACGATCAGGACCTTGATTGGCTCGCTCATCTGATCATCTCGTTAAAGACAGCACCCCGCGAAATCTTCCGATTTCGCGGGGAGCCTGTCAACGTATTTCCCTTAGGGTCGACCTAGCGGACGTGGTAGGTGTTGGTGAAGCTGTCCATCGTGGTCGCGCCTGTGTCTGGATCGGGGACATCGTAGTCCTTGACCGACTTGAGCACGAACTTGTAGTTGGTGTTGTCCAGCGCCCACTTCAGGTCCTCGGCCTGCTTGAGGGTCACGATGACCGTCAGGCTCGAGCTGATCCCACGGGTGTTGGCACTGCCCGCCGGGCCAACGCGGATCACGTGGAGGTTGGTAAAGGTCGTCCGGGTCGCCGGCTGCTTGGCACCGGTGGGCTGGTAGCTGACCAGTACGTCGATCCGGTCGTCGGGCTGGATGTAGCCGCCCGCGCCGACCAGCTCACCCGTCGGGATCTGCATGGCCACCTGGCCGGCCGGGATCGGCAGGAACGCCTGCTTCGCCGGCTGGACCCCGCTCGGGTCGCTGACGACGTCATAGTCGATGATCGCCGAGCCGGTGTGGATCGGGATCGCCGCGAATTTTCCGACGACCAGGTCCTTTCCCCGGAACGCGTAGGGCGGCGCCTGGTCCTGTGAGTACTGCTGGATGGTGACCATCTCAGCCGTGATCTGGGTCGACGCCGCGATGTCTTTTGTCGCCACCACCGCCGGCACGTTCTTCGAGCCTCCGACCGACACGGAGCCGCCCGAGGTTCTGCCAACGAGCAAGGCCCCTCCGAATGCCACAATGGCAAGGAAAACACCGAAGATCAAGAGGATGCGGTTGCTCTTCGGCTTAACCTCCGTCGCCAATCGACTCACCTCCTGATAATCGGCGCCAGCGCTCCACGGCGTGACGCTCCTTCGGGTCATGTATCTATGGGCGAGCGCCCTTCCTTGCGCCACCCAGAAAACAAAGAGAGCCCGCTTGCGCAGGCTCTCTCTGGTTGCTCCCAAGAGCGATGGTGCTTACTGGCCGAGGCCGCCCGAGATGTTGCAGAACACGTTCTTGACCTGGTTGCCGAGAATGATCAGGACGACGATGACCACGACGGCGATCAAGACCAGAATGAGGGCGTACTCGACCATGCCCTGCCCTTCCTCACGGTTGAGCAGCTCACGGAGGCGCAGATAAAGGTTGGTCAACATGCAAATTCACCTCCTTATGGAGTGATCGACGGACCCAGTCTCACACGGGGCCGCGTACGGATCAACGCATGCGTCGCGGAAGAACAGCCAACAACTTTTGACGACTTGGTAACGGTTGGCGGGCGTCAGCCCGGCGCACCTGCGCGGTTAAGTCGCTGAACTAACCGGGCTTAGCAGTTAGCGCTTGGTCAGCGGGATTTCGACCTTGACTTCGGTGCCGCGGCCGGGCTGGGAGCGGATCTCGAGCGTCCCCTTCTCCAGCTCGGCGCGCTCGCGCATCGAGAGCAGCCCGAGATTTTTGTTCTTGTGCAGGTTGGCCTCGGTGCGAGCCACGTCGAACCCTTGCCCATCGTCCTTGACGACCACGGAGACCCGCGACGGCTGGAGGTTCATGGTCACCTCCGCCATCTTGGCCCGGGCATGCTTGTGAACGTTGGTCAGCGCCTCCTGAATGATCCGGAACAGGACACCCTCGGTGTTGCCCGGCAGCCGGCGCTCCTGGCCGACCACGTTGAAGCGGGTCGCCAGCCCGTAGCGATCGCCGTATTCCTTGATGAACTTCCGCAGCGTCGGGACCAGTCCGAGGTCGTCGAGCGTCATCGGCCGCAGGTCGAAGATCAGCTGCCGGGTCTCCTCCAGCGCATTGCGCACGCTGTTCTTGAATTCGGCCAGCTCGGTCACGAGTTGCTTGGGATTGCGGTCGAGCAGCCGCTCCAGGATCTCCGCCTGGAGCACCAGGTTGGCCATCGACTGAGCTGGGCCATCGTGCATGTCGCGGGCGATGCGCATCCGCTCTTCTTCGATGATCTGGAATACCTGGCGGGACGCGTCGCGGAACTGCTTGTCACCGTTGGCCGGAGCCTGCGGACCACCGTTATCCCCATACATCCGCTGGAGGTCCGCCAGGATGGTGCTGGCGGAGCGCAGGAACTGACCCTGGTCCTTCAGCTCGGCGCGGCGGGCGGTCAGGGCCTCGTACTCGAGCTGCACCCGCTCGACGCTGAGCTGCGTCTCCCGAATGTTCGCGAAGGTCTCTTGCACCTCGGACGGCGAGAACTGTTTGAGGTTGTTGAGGAGGTGTTTTTCAACCACCCGCGATTCCTCGGCCTGTTCTCGAACCTGATCGAGGGACGCTTCCAGCTCCCGCGATTTGTTCTCGGCCGTTTCCAACTCGGCCTCGACTGTCTGCAGGCGGGTCGTCACCGATTGGTGAATAACCACGAATGGATCGAAGACGTCATCCGTGGCCTGGATCGCACTCATATAGGACTACGGAAACGGCCCCCGCTCCCGGCTGGAGCCCCGCTTGGCGGCCCAATGATAGCAGGAAAATCGACGAATTCACGCTGAATCCCATTAGTAGATGAGCGAACGGCTGTCCTTTATCGTCGGACGGGCGCTTCCCCTCGGGGTCTTCGGCTTCCTGGTCGCCATCCAGGGCGAGCTCGCCGTGGCCGGCCTGCAGCAGGCCTTCCGCGGAGAGTTAAACCGGTCGGAATCGATGTATCTTCTCAACCGAATCCTCACGCTGGGATTCTTCGCCTTCCTGCTGGCGATCTACCTCATCCGGAGCAAGGCGGTCGCCCGCGACCACAACCCGGTCGCGGTCGTGGCGGCGTTGGTTGGCAGCTTCATCCTCTATGGGCTCTTCCTGGTGCCCTCGCAGCCGCGCAGCACGAACGTCTGGGTGCTCGCGCTCAGTGACATCTGCCTGGCTACCGGGATGATCTGGGCCCTGTACTCATTAACCTACCTTCGGAACAGGTTCAGTATCGTTCCCGAGGCTCGGGGGCTGGTGACCGCGGGTCCATATGAACTGGTCCGTCATCCGATCTACCTGGGCGAGATCACGGCCGGCTTCGGCCTGGTGTTGCCCGTGCTGTTCACCTGGGATGCGCTCGTCTTCGCGGTCTTCGTGGCCGCCCAGATGACCCGCATCTACTTCGAGGAGCGAGTGCTCAGGTCCACCTATCCGCAGTACGAAGCCTATGCCGGGCGCACCCGGCGCCTGATCCCCTTCGTTCTCTAACCCGATCTCGGGCCTGCAAGGCGGACTGCGCGGCATCGTTACACCCCTGTTAAATTGGCTAGCCTGGCCCGTTCCGCCGTCCCGTTTCCGCCCGAGCCAGGTTCTGATCGCTGGCTGACCCGGGCCGTGCGCTGGCTCGACCTGCCGCACTTCTTCACCATCGCGATCTTCCTCACGATGCTGCTCGTGGCCATCCAGCCGGTCACCGACCCGGATTTCTGGTGGCACATCACGACCGGCAACTGGATCCTGAGCCACCACGCGGTGCCCCGCCACGATCTGTTCACCTTCACCGTGCCCGATCACCGCTGGATCACGCATGAGTGGCTGAGCGAGGTCCTGCTCTCGCTCCTCTATGCGGTGGGGCGGCTGCCGTTGGTGAGCCTGGTCTTCGGAGCGGTCACCGCCGCCGGCTTCCTGCTCGTCTACCTCGCCATCGGCCGCCAGGTCAACTTTGTCATCGCCGGACTTACCCTGGCACTCGGGGTGGCGGCGGCCAATCCCATCTGGGGCCCGCGGATCCAGATGATCACCTTCGCGCTCAGCGCCCTGACCTACCTGTGGGTCAAGCGCTTCTGCGAAGGCGACAGCCGTGCCCTCTATCTCCTGCCCGCCGTCATGCTCGTCTGGGTCAACCTCCACGCCGGCTTCGTCCTGGGCTACGCCATCCTCGGGCTGGCCCTGGCCGTCGAGGGATTGCGATACCTGCTGCGGCGTCCGGCGGCCATGAGCCTCCCCCGGCTGCGGGCGATGGCGGCGGTCCTCGCCGCCTCGATCGCAGTCGCCATCGTCAATCCGAACGGTTGGGACATCTACCTCTATCCCTTTCAGACCGGCGGCAGCCCGGAACAGCAGCGCCTGATCGTCGAGTGGTTCTCGCCGAACTTCCAGATGTCGCAGATCTGGGCGTTCGAGGCGATGATCTTCCTGCTCATCGGCGGCCTGGCGCTGGCGCGACGGATCGAGGCGCGCCAATTCCTGCTGCTGCTGGTCGGGCTCGGCCTGGCCCTGCATTCCGTGCGCAACCTCTCATTGTTCATGCTGGTCGCGGTCCCGGCGCTGGCGGACTACGCCCAGCAGGCGCGAGAGCGGATCTCGCTGCGCTGGCCGCGGCGCATGCCCAAGACCACGCCGCTGACCTTTGCCGTCAATGTCGTGATGATCGTCCTGGTGCTGGCGGTCGTGGCGGTCGCCAGCCTGCCCAGCTGGCTGCAGCGGATCGACGGCAAGCTGGTGGCGCGTGACTTCCCGATCAAGGCCGCCGATTTCCTGGTCCAGCATCCGGCGCCCGGGCACATGCTGAACGTGTACGGCTGGGGCGGTTACCTCATCTTCCGTCTCGACGGACATGTCCCGGCGCAGCCGGTCTTCATCTTCGGCGACGCGGCGCTGGCCGGCGATCGATTGCTGCGCGACTACGACCATTTGCAGTCGTTGGGCCAGGACCAGGCGCAACTGCTGGAGCGGTACCAGATCAATTGGGTCATCTTTCACTCCACCGATCCGATCGTCACCGAGCTCCGGCAGATCCACAACGCGCCGGGTCAGACCGGCTGGTTCGAGCTGGGGACCTTCGACAAGGCGACGATCATGATGCGCGACACCCCGGCCAACCGCGCCTACGCCGCCGCCTCGACGCAATGACCCCGGCAGAGCGCGGCCTTCGCCGGCGCCAACGGCTGTTTGTCATCTTCACGGTGGCCCTGCTGCTGGCCTACGCCCGACAGCTCGCCGGAGCGCCGACCGCCGGCCAGGATTTCCGTGCCTTCTTCGCGGCGGCCACGGTGGCCGCGCACGGCGGCGATCCTTACGACTGGGCCGCCCTCAGCCGCACCGAGGAGGCGCTCTACAACGCACCCGCCCAGGTCACGCCCGGCGACTCCCGCTACTACGATTTCCTCCCCTATCCCGAGGGCCCCTGGCTGGCGCTGGGGCTGGAACCCCTGACCAGTCTCGAGTGGCGGGTGGTCTATCCAATCTTCGCCGCCCTCATGCTGCTGGCGATCGCCATCGGCGCCTGGCTCATCCTGGCCTGCCTGGGCTGGCCCGCCTCACGCTGGCGGCTCGCGGTCGCGGTCGCCGCCCTCTCTCCCATCGCCTTCTTCAACATCTTCCAGGGTCAGGTGAGTGCGCTGGTGTTCCTCGGCTTCGCCGCCGCCTGGTACCTGGCGGCGCGGGGGCAGCCGGTGGCGGGCGGGTTGGCCCTGACGCTGGTCTGGATCAAGCCGAACCTCGGCCTGGCGTTGCCGGTCGTGATCGCGCTCCTCCAGCCGCCCGCCGCGCGGCGCTTGCTGATCAGTTTCGCGGCCGGCAGCGCGCTCGCCTTCGCCGCCGCGGCCGTGGCCCTGCCGGGCAGCCTTATCCATTGGCCGAACGAGATCCTCTCGCACTGGCGTGCCGTCCAGGGCCCCCAGCCCGATATTGCCTCGGTCCATAGCCTCTACTATCCGGCGCTGACGGGCAGCGTCAAGACTATCGCGCTGCTGCTCGTCCTCATGGCCGGATGTGGGTACGGCCTGTGGGCCCTGCGGCGCGTCCGCGCACCGCTGGCTCGAGGCCTGACCGCCCTCCTGCTCTGGTTCGCCCTCCTGCCGTACGTCCACTCCTTCGATGCCGTCCTGCTGTTGCCGGTGCTCGCCTTCCTTCTGGCGCCGGACCTTCGCGGCTGGGCCGACCCGGTCGCCGAGATCGCCTTGTGGGCGTTCGCCATCGTCCCCTTTGCTTACTTCGTCGGATGGCACGCCGGATTCTTCAACGGCTTCACCGCCATCCCGGTCGCCCTGCTGCTCCTCGCCTGGCACCGCCGCGTGGTGATGGCGAGTCAGGTCGCCACGCCCAAGGTTCGAGCCGCATGAGACGCTGGTACGGCATCCGGCGGCTGTACGAGGCGGCCTTTCGCGAGCGCGTTCTGCTGCTGCTCCTCATCGTGATCGCCGCCTACTACGTCACCTGGTCGGTGGTCCAATGGGTGACGCTGACGCCGGCCGCGCTCCGCTTCGACTTCGTCAATTACTTCAGCGGTGCGCAGGCCGCCGCCCACGGCACCGACATCTACGCCGACTTCAAACAGTCCTGGGGTACCCAGGCGTGGGTCGTCGCCTACATCTATCCGCCGTTTTTCGCCGAAGTGCTGGCGCCGCTCACCCCACTGGGGTTGGTCGGCGCGGCCCGCATCTGGCTGCTCGCCGTGCACGGCGCCTTTCTCGGCTCACTGGCGCTGCTGCTTCGCCTTCACCCGGAGCTGTCACGGGCGGGCCGCCGGCTGTTCCTGCTCGCCGCCTTCGGCTTCATGCCCGTCTATCTGAACCTCAAGTTTCAGCAGGTGGCGACCGTGTGGTTGCTGCTGGTCACGGCCGCGCTCTGGGCTGCGCTCCGACGGCGCAGCGGCCTCGCCGGCGCCTTCATCGCGACCGCGGCCTCGCTCAAAGTCTCGCCGGTCTTCCTGATCCCCCTGTTCGCCCGGCTTGGCCGCTGGCGCGTCGCGGTGTTCGGCAGCGCGGCGCTGATCGCCGTCACCGTGGTCACCGTGCTCGCCGCCCCCGGCAGCTGGCAATTTTTCACACTCGTGCTGCCTCGCATCGGCCTGGGCACGGCGAACTGGGACAACGGGTCGATCGACGGACTGGTCAGTCGCGTCGTGCAGCTCGCCCCTAACGTCTTTGGTGGTGCGACCGAGACGGTGGCCAAAGTGGTGATCGGCGCCGCCGCCGTCACCGTCATCGGCGTCACCCTCTGGTGCGCACGGCCGCGGGGGAGCGATCTGAGCCAGGCCTGGACGCTGCGCCTCGGGGTGGCGGCCCTGATCACCTCGCTGCTGATTGTGAGCAGCGTCACCTGGCAGCACCACCTGGTCACGCTGCTGCTGCCGATGGCGACCGGGGCCGCCTGGATCTCGGTCCGCCGGCCGGGCGCGCGCTACGCCTGGTGGCTGTTCGGCGCCTACGCGATGTGCTGGCTCGACCGGCGCGCTTTCCCGCTGCCCGCCGACCTGCAGCTCCACTCCGCCCCGCAGGCCGCGCTGATGCTGGCCGGCACCTCGGTCAAGCTGTTCGGCATGCTGCTGCTCTGGAGCCTCTTACTGCGGATGCTCCGCACGGAGCAGGCGCAGGCGTCGGTCAGGCGGCTCGATCCATCGTCGGCCGGCGCCGCGCAATCCGCTGCCTGAACTGCCACCCGTACCAGCCGACGACCAGTGTCATGGCGATCGGGCCCACCGGCAGATCGAAGCCGTGCAGGTCGAAGAGCAGCGCGAGGTCGATCAGCAGCAAGCACGGAACGATGGTTGGCAGCGCCCCGTCGCGGTAGAGCACCATGGCGAGCCACGCCGGCACCGCCAGGATCAGGAGGTCATGGGGCAGCGCGTGGGGCGACGCCAGCGCCGTCATCGCCCCGGCGAGCGCGGCGAAGGCGACCCGGCGCCACGCCAGCAGGACGAGCCCCACCAGCACCCCCAGGTAGAGCGCAATCGCCAACCAGGTCGCGGCCGCCGCCGGGAGGGCCGCTCCGAAGAGGCCGATCCACGACTCGTTCAAGCGGACCAGGACGGCCTGGTTCGCGCTCAGCGCGTTGTGGACCATCGCGCTCAGGCCACCGACGCCGCCGGCCAGCGGACTCAGCAGGAGTAACCCGGCGCCCGAGGAGGCGGCGGCCAGCGACCACCAGCGGCGCGCGGCGAACAGGATGGTCAGGTAGGCCGGCAGATACTGCGGTTTCACCGCGAGCAGCGCGCCCGCGCCGGCCGCCAGCGCCAGCGAATCCACGCGCAGGGCCAGCACAGCCATGGCGCCGCCGAGGGCGAGCCACGCGGTGGGTTGTCCCTCGGTCAGGGTGGCCCAGGTGGGAACGGCGGCCAGCAGGCCGAGCACGGCCAGCCGCGGCGCGCTCCGTGGCAGGGGCAACGCACGTTGGAGCAGTGCGACCGCAAGCAGCAGCAGCCCGATGGAGACCAGCTGGAAGAGGCGAAAGGCGACGTCCAGCGGCAGCAGCGAGAGCGCCGCGTAGGGCAACCCGGCGGCCAGCGGCAAGCTGAACGGGAGCCGGGGGTCGATCGCGCCATCCGGCGCCACCCGCCGCATCACGTCGCCGAGCTCCGCCTGCTGGTACGGGGCGGTCAGGTAGCCGTCCCGGATCAGCAGGCCGGCGCTGTAGTTGATGGTGAAGTCGGAGCTTAGCCGCGATGCCGCCGGTTGCGAAACGATCACGATCACGCCGGCCGCGGCCAGCGCCACGACCAGGGCGAGCATGGCCCGGTCCAGCCGCCGCGTCACGAAGCCACCCGAAACAGCGCCGCCTCACCCTCATGATCCGTCAGGCGCAGGGATGGGTCGGCCGACAAGCGTTCGACGAAACCCGGATCCGTGACCAGGACGTAATCGATGCCGTTGGCCGTGAGGAAGGCCGCCCCCTCGGTCCCACTCATCCCGCTGAAGAAGCGGAGGGCTTGCGCAGACTTTCGCGCCGCGTCGATCGTCATCTCCGGGTGCCCGACGAAAACGCGCGCGTCGGTCTGGGCAGGCACGAAGATGCCGTCGAGGTAGGTGGTCAACACCACGTCGTGCGCGGAGACATGGGGCGCGAGCCGCGCGAGCAGCGCCGCTTCGGCCCGGCTTTCGTACTCGGCGTTCGGATCCAGGCGGAAGGCGGCGATCCAGTACGGCTGCGCCAGGCTGAAGAGGCCGAAGAAGCTCGATGCAGCGAGCGTGCTGGCCAGTACCCGGCGGCGCCAGCGGACGGTGCGCAGCCGGCGAAGCACCACGAGCAATCCGGGGGTGGCGCACAGCCCGAAGGGCACCGAGCTCGCCATGAAGCTGCGGCCGAGTGTGCCGCTGATTCCCGGGGCAAACATGAAGACCGTCATGCCGACAATCCAGAGCGCCGGCAGCAGGAGGTCGCCGCGTAACCGGCGACTCACGACGGCGATGAAGATCAGGCCGGTGGCGACCAGGTGCGAGAGCACCAGGAAGCCAAAGGGATCGCCGACCTCGAGCGCCGGGCGGATGACGCGCAAGATGGCCGGTGTCGTCTGCCAGACCCAGAGCAGATAACCGAGGTAGGGCACCTGGACCAGCCCCGAGCCGATTGCAAACCACAGCGCCCGGCGTCGACCGCGCGCCAGCGACCACCCACCGATGGCGATCACGGCCAGCAGCGCCAGCTGGGGATAGATGAGCTGCAGGCCGACGACCGCCAGCAGGCCGCTGGCGAGCAGTGGGCGCGGGGCGGCGTGACGCAGCCGCAGCGCCACCACTATCGTCCAGCACATCAACGCCAGCGCCCACGGCAGGTGCGGCGCCATCGAAATGATGTCGGCGACACTGCTGCCGGGAGAGCTCATCTCGGTCGCGCGGGTGATCAAGGGTCCGAGCCGCAGGTCATTCGGCAGCAACGCGCCGACCCCTCCACCCAGCACGCAGAGGATGAAGGCCCAGCGCCGCAGTAACCGGGGGCGGAACAACTCCCTGATCAGCAGCCAGACCGCCGCCAGCAATGCCGCCGCCGCCGTCAATCGGGACAGGTGATAGAGCCACGGTCCGGAGGCCCACCCCACCAGGTGCGCCGGCCAGAGGTACCAGGGATAGAGCAGGATCCCGGGCAAGGACTCGGAGGTATAGGCGGGGTGGAAAAGCCAGGCGCCGTGCCAGCCGGCGCGTCCCATCGCCTGGTAGACATAAGCGTCCCGCGCGATGACGACGTAACCAGAAAAGACGCGGCCCGACGGGGCGCCGAGGGCGGCGAGCAGGATTGGCGGCACGGTCAGCAGGCAGAGGACGCCACCGAACACCGCCGGCCACCGCCAACCCTGCGGCAGGAGACGGGTCCGGGGCGCGGCAGGGAGGGCGTCCCACTGCCGGCGGGCGAGCGCCATCAGGCCGCGACCCGCTCGGCCCGGTTCGGGGAGGCCGGAGCCAGGCTCAACGATCCAAGCGGGAGGACGCAGAGGAGCAGCGTCACGACGAGGGCGGCGTAGTTGTCATTGAAGAAGCGGGCGAAGAAGGTGGAGGCCAGCAGCAACAGGGCGTAGCCGGCCATCCAGCGCGCGCCCGTCGGCCGTCGCAGGAAGGCGCGCCCGGCGATCCAGAGCACCGGTGCCGCGGCCGCAACCTCGAAGATGGCAAACGGAAAGCCGTCGGTGCGCCGTCCGATGACGTGCAGGCCGTAAAGGATTTCCCCAAATCCGTAGCCGCGGATCGGATAGGCATCCGGGATGCCGCCGCTCGTGTAAAGAACCACGTCGGTCCAGAAGGCACCCGGATTGGCGAGGAAGAATGGAAGGATTGTGGCTGCCGGCACCGCCCCCAACGCGAGCAGGCCAACCGCCAGGTCGCGACCAGAACGATCGGCCCGCCACCGGACGACGAGCACCAGCAACAGAAAGGGCACGGCGATCAGCGCGAACGGTTTCAGGGCGACGGCGACGCCGAGCGCCCCGGCGGCGAGGATGGCGTGGCCCCGGGCAAGCAGGGCGATGCTGAGAAACACGACCGCGAGGAATTCGATGTCGTTGCGGCCCGCCCAGAGATAGAGCGTGATCAGCGGGCTGACGAAGATGGCGGTGATGATCATGAAGCGGCGCTCGGCCGCGATCGGCAGCGCGGCAATCGCCATCAACCCGAGTACCGCAAAACCGATCAGCACCAGCCGATAGTCGAACGGCAGATGCCACGCATCGGTGAGGAGCCGGACGGGAACGCCGACCAGCACCGCGAGCGGGTAGTACGCCAGGTGGTGCAGCGCCGGGTTTTGCCCTGGTGTCAGCTGCCAGCCGACATTCGCCATCGGCGTGTTCGACCAGTCGACGCCGTAGATTGGCTGGCCCTGCAGGACGCGGTCGACGGCGGACTCGAGCTGGAGCAGGCCGTCGTGCTCCATCGTCAAGCCGATCCGCGGCCGCTCGACGATCGCGACCAGCGTCGGAGCGATCGCAGTCACGACCCCCAACCCAGCGATGCCGAGCAGCTTGAGCCGCCACCGGCCGGCGGTCCAGATGAGCAGTGCCAGCAGGCCCAGCCAGCCCACCGTGCCAGCCAGCGCCGGCCAGAGGCCGACGTGCTCGCGGAGCACCCAGAGGAGCAGCACCTGGAGACCGCCGAGGACGGCGAGGTAGGCAACGGGGGTGGTCAGCCGGGCGGCGACCCGGGTCAGCGACGCCCGAAGTCCACCGGCCGGCGGTGGGGCGCCAGCCATGACGACGGTGTAACGCCGAGTGTGAGGAACCCCTTCTCCCGGCCGTTATAGCTGGGCAGTGTCGACGCCTCCCTTCGCGGCTCCGGCGGGCGCGGCCGCCCCGGCGGTCCGGAGGGTTCGGCCGGCCTTTGTCGCCCAGACCGGACTGATGGGCTCGGCGCTGGCGATCTACGTCCTCGTGCTAACCGGAGCCGGGCTGCACCATCAGGACCTGGACGCCTACCTGGCGGCGGGCCGAGCGGCCTGGCACGGGCAGCCGCTCTATGCCCCCTTCCTCCATCATCCGTTCCCCGACCCGACCCTGCGTCCCGCCTTCATCTATCCACCGGCCTTCGCGCTGCTGGTCGCACCCCTCGGCCTGCTTCCGGATGCCGCTGCGAACGTTCTCTGGATGATCGTCGAGCAGGCATCGCTCGCCGCCGCCCTGCTGCTCACCCTTCGGTGGCTGCGGCCGTCGGCGGGCGCCGTGACGGCGATCGTTTGCGCGACCGTCACCTTCTATCCCCTCTGGGTGGACGCCGTGCAGGGTCAGACCAACCTCCTGATCCTGCTGCTGGTCACCGCCGGCATCGCTGGCATCGTCCAGGGCAAGCCGGGCTTCGGCGCCGCGCTCGGCGTGGCCGCGGTCCTGAAAGTGACGCCGGTCACCCTGCTCGCCTGGCTGCTCCTCGACCGCCGCTTCCGGGAGGCCGCCT
>VBGO01000354.1 GCA_005882525.1 Chloroflexota bacterium | reverse complement strand
CACCAAGCATGAGTGGCCAGACGAGCCCTAGCCTCGTCACCCTTTCCCCGGTGTCGCGGACGCGTCTAAATGGCGCCTGATAGCACCGCTCATTTCGAGCGGCTTCGCACATTCAGTAGTAGACCGCTCAAGGCCGAGCACCGCGGAGGTAGGTGGTTTGAGTCCACCGCGGCTTACCATCAGGCTTTTTGGCGCAATGTATGGGGCGTGAGCAAGCTCCGCCCGGGCGCCCGCATCTCGTGCGCGTTCGTGCTGGTCTTGGTCGGCCTCGCGGTCCTACCTGCGGCGGTTCATGCGAACGTGAGCGGTGGGTGCACAGCCACCGGCACCGCCTCCAAGTCCGGAACCGTCGATCTAACGACCGCAACCGTGTGGCACGTCACTGCCGCGGACGTACTGACCGGGGTTGCGACGGCACCCGGCTCTCAGAGGACTGCGCACCTCAAGGTGGACCTGTTCGGCATCGGTCTTCCGCTCCTTGACAGCACCGGCACAAGTTCCACCGGACACGCGGGTCCATACCGGATCGCGGATTATTCGCCCTACACCCGCGTCCTGGCCGTGGCTGGAACCAGCACCAGCTGCGACGGCTCCGTCCTGATCATCGTGGACGACGTAAGTCCGCTCACGACCTGGGCTGGAGTCCTGGGATTGATCGCGGCGCTGCTGGGCCTGATCGGGATGTTGGCCACACTGACGCAGGTTCCAACGGGCAACACCCGCATTGTCGGGCTGGTCGTCGGTGTGGTTGCGGGCGTTGGGCTTGGGCTCCTTCTCCAGGAGATGGCCATCCTTGATCCCGCCAACGCCCTCGATTTGTTATTCCCGGGTGGTGGAGCAGTCCTGGGTTTCCTAATCCCAGGGATCCTCCGGAGGCAGCCTACGGCCGCCGTCTAGAACTTCTTGTTCATCACCTACGAAGAATCGGTGTCGACTGCGCGCGGCTGGAGACTGATCGTTCGGCCGACCACGGTGACACGGTTCGCGTTACGGAAACTACGGCCCACTCCAATTCGCGGTGCCTTCCATAACGCGAACCCGTAGGTTTGCGCCATCAGTGTCGATATACGTCGCGGCGGTGGGCGATCCTGGCGATGAGGACGACACCTTCGGCATCGTCTACCGCATAGACGATGCGGTAATCGCCAACGCGGATGCGGAGGTCATCCCGACCGGCAAGCTTTACTGAGCCTGTGGGACGCGGATCAATCCCGAGGCCATCGATCGCAGTTGCAATGCGATCGGCGACGGAGCCGCGGAGCCTGCGGTACGCCTTGATCGCCTCCGGATGGAGGCGGACGTCGTACTTCTTGCTCGGTGCTACTTGCGGACCTTCGACCAGGGGATAGCCAGGCCGGCTTCCTCGCGGGCCTGCAGCGCGGCAAGGCTGTCCTCGAGGTACTCGGCTCGCTCGACCATAGCTCGGTACTGCTCGACATCGATGAGAACTGCAGCCAGCCGCCCACGCTTGGACACGAAAAGAACCTCCTCGCTCGAACGAAGCTGATCGAGCTCATGGCCAAGCTGGCTTCTGAGGTCATCCGCCGTAACCACACGGGGAACTGCCATATCAAGCCTATTATCTGGAAAGAGATTATTCCGAGAGGCGGATTGGCCTTCCAGCCACCGTCGCTTGGTTCGCGTTATGGAAACTACGGCCCACCACGTCTGACCCTATTAGTCCTTGGCCTTCGACATCCAGTAGTCGATCGGATGGTCGAAGGCGAGGGATGCCAATTGTCGGGTGGCATCCAGTAACTCACCGACGGCGCTTTCCGGCGTCTGTTGGCGTCCTTGCCAACTGAAGACGTTCTCCATACCTCGTGGTCGATCACGTGCTGGCAATCGACGTCGATCGATGTCTCGACGACCCATTCACTCTTGCCAACTGGCTCCCCGTGTACCCAAGACGGCCATAGCTCGACCATGAAAGTTGCCGCATGAGACTCGGCATCACCAGCAGTGACGTAGCCGCTGATGAAGAGTTGACCTGACTCGTACCATTGCATTTCCAGTCCGGCGGTGTTCCCGACGTGGCCGGCAATCCGTCCCAACTCGCTGTCGACCTGGTCCAAAACCCGTCGAAGGTATTCGTCCTGGCTCTTGCTCAGTGTTCCGAAAACACCCTCGAGCTTCCGATGGTGCTTGGCCAGCGAGGCCGCCCTCATTTACCAATTGTGCCGAGGGCGCCCGGCCGTCAGCTCTTCGTCTCGCGAACTGCCGGCCGGATACCACGTAAAACTGACTGCGGCGCTTCCCGTCCTGAGACCAGGCGAGGGTTGGCGCAGCGCTCAAGCCCCTTACCGCGGAGGTAGGTCGCTCGAGTGCACCGCCCGGCCCACTGCTTCGGTAAACGCAAATCGGCGGCAGGGAGCCGGAAGGTGGCGACGATGCTGTCCGGGCTCTCAATCCTCTCGAGAAATCTCTTGACTTCGACGCACGCCCTGGGGTAGTGTACTAGTGTGCTGATACAGTACTACAGAGGGAGAGGGACACGATGGCTATAAGGCTGATCCCGTTCCTGGTTTTCCTGTTTGCCGTTGCCGCCTTGGCGATTGCAGCCGCCGGCAGATTCCGGAGCGGGCAATCCATTCCAACGGACCCAAGCCGCGGCCGACGCCGAATCGTGCGCTGGGGCTTCGGGTTGATTGGAATCATTCTGGCCGTGGCGGGTGCTTTCAGCCTCGGTCAGCGAGCAATCTTCCTCATTGCGCCTCTCGCCATTAGTGGTTATGTCGCTGGTCTATTGCTGGGCGAATTGATGATGCCCAGCGCGCCGTCGGGGACGGTTCGTCGTGTATCGCTAGACCGGAGGGTCTTCGATCGCTACGTTCAAACCCGCTGGATCTGGGTCTGGAGAGCGGCCGCTGGAGCGGCGGCAGCTGCCGTCGTGGCCGCGGGGCTGGCAGGTGGAACGGATGGCAGGTCGCTGACCCTGGCGTGTGCCGATGGGAGGCTGGGAGGCGCCAGCCCGTGGCCAGGGTGGTCTTACGGAGGGCCAGCTCTCACGGCGCTAATACTCGGGGCCTTGCTGGTCGAGCTCTCGATGCGACGGATTGTGGAGAGGCCGCGCCCTGATTCCGACCTGCTCGGTGCCGCCGCCGATGAAGCTAGCCGTCGGACATCGATGCGACGTGTACTTGCTGCCGGCGTAGCGATTGGACTGGCGCCACTTGCGGGAGTTCTCCTGTCGGTCGCGATCATATTCAGCTTCATCTGCTCTCCGCCGGGCACCCTGGCCTGGACCGGGCCGCTGGCAGTGACGCTTGCGATCCTTGGGTTTGCGGCTGGCCTTGGCGCCATCGCGAGTCTGGCCAGCCTGATCAGGATTGCCGAAACCCTCCCGTCAGTCCCGCCGGGCGGGCAACGCGCGTAAGGCTCGGGACATGGAGCTCACCGTTGATATCGCATCGCCCGTGCCCGTTTACGAGCAGATACGGGCCCAGGTGACCGAGCTGGTCGAAAGCGGAACTTTGCGGACCAACACCCCATTGCCTTCGGTGCGCCAACTGGCTGCTGACATGCAGATTGCGCCAGGGACCGTCGCGCGCGCATATCGGGAGCTAGAGGCGAGTGGGATGGTCGTTTGCAGCCGATGGGCAGGCACGCGTGTAGCCGAGGTCGCATTCGTCCCTCGAACCGAGCGACGCCAGCGCGTGGACGAGGCGGTTGCTCGCATGGTGTCAGCGGCGCGGCGGCTGGGCGCCAAGGACGAAGAGATCGAAGCGTCGGATGGCCGAATCCTGGCGAGGCAGAGTCAAACTCGGTAGGCAGTCATTAGATTCCTGAGTGCGCCAGGCTGGAGTTTGCTGACGCTCAGAAAGGCTGATAGGGCGGCCGGACAATTGAGTGGCGTGGTTCGCGTTACGGAAACTACGGCCCACCATCTGTTTTGAATTCTACGCACGCCATAACATCAGCTCGCGCCGAGCGAGCTTGAATAGCCTTTGATAAATGTTTGTGGCGCTCAAAAGACGCTCGTTCGGCTTCCGGCCCTCCGGTCCTAGCAGTCGGCGCGGAGAAGGGCCTGCAATACGTGACCCTTCTCTGCGCAATACGTGACCCTTCTCTGCATGGTGGTCGCGGTCGCCTACGCGAGAGCGGCGCAGACGTCGTCGAACGCTGTTGTGTCTCCCTCGAAGAAAGCGGCGATGAAGGCGTTGCGACCGGCGCTGGAGATCAGCTCGCTTTCATCGAAGTTGAACACCTGCCTGCCCGTAGCGATGAGTACCGGCGCCCCCGTAGCGGCTCTGATGATGACCTCGCCGGTGATCGTCTCCGTCGAAGAGGTGCGGTCACCCGGGACTGCAAGGACGTCGGTGATGACGTTGTTCTGTGTGTAGGAAACGGTGGCCCCACTCAGCGGGTTCCTCCACTGCCCCAAGGAGTAGTGCTCGTGGGCGACGCGGCGAGTGAGGTTGCCTTCCGTGTCGTAGTACCGGGTGACGCGTTGCGTGAATGTCCCCGCGTCGAAGATGTCATAGGCGTTCGCGCCGCTTCCACACACGATGCCTGTATCGTCAGGCCCGTAGGAGATCGTTCTGGTGCCCTGACAGATGGTGCCGCTTCCTACGGCCATGCACGTCAAGAACGGCGCTGGAGGCGGATTGAGGGTCTGAGTGACGGGCTGCCCGGCAAACCCGGCTCCTGGCAAGAGGGCCATCGCTCCAAAGAGCGGAACCAGCAATAAGCTCTTCCGCAACGTAGTTCTCCTCCCCCGATGTACCACGAGACCGAGGCCCCTCTTTCGGCCCGTTTCTGAGGCACACGCACCCGATAACGGGTAAGAACGCACGCCTTCGAGTCACCATATGCCGTTTGTGCTTCGCGCGTAAGTACCCTTTAGCGGTAGG
>VBGO01000335.1 GCA_005882525.1 Chloroflexota bacterium | reverse complement strand
GCAAGAGCGCGGGATCGCCACGCCGGCCGTGTCCGAACCGGAAGTCCTCACCCACGACGATCCGACGGAGTTGGATTCCGCGCAGCAGCCGCTGCAGGAAGGCCGCCGGGCTCAGCGCGGCGACCTGCGGGGTGAACGGGATCACCAGCAGGTGGTCGAGGCCCAGCTGACCGAGTAGCCAGGCCTTTTCATCGAGGGTGGTGAGATTGGGCGGGCAATGGTCGGGGTCGAGCACACAGCGTGGGTGTGGCTCGAAGGTGATCAGGACGCTGGCGGCCCCGGCTGCGCGGGCGCCGGTGATCAGCGGCTTCAACAGGGCGAGGTGGCCCCGATGGATGCCGTCAAAGCTGCCGATGGTGGCGTGGCAGGGGCCGAGGGTCCCGGGCGCTGGAAAACCGAAGCTGACCGCGGTCATCACGCAAAGACCGCGCGCGGCTGGATCCGACGGGTCGCATCCGCCTCCCCCCAGGCCAGCAAGTCCCCATCCGGCCCGAGTAACCGGTACCGACCAGCCGTCGCGTTGGGGGCGGGGACCGTCTGTCCGCGGCGAACGGCGGCGGCGCCGGCCGCATCGAGTGCGACCGCGGGCCAGTTGCGAAGGGGAAGATCCATCGGTAGAAGCCGGCGGCTCCACCCCTCTCCCTCCGCGGCCAGGGTCGCCATCGGGATGGCATCGGCCACACTCAGGGGACCGATCGCGGTTCGGGTCAACCCGGAGAGATAGGCGCCGCAGCCCAGCGCGGCCCCCAGGTCGTTCGCCAGGCTGCGGACGTACATGCCCCGGCCGGAACTCACCTCCAGGCGGGCGACGCTGGTCATCGGGTCGTAGCCGAGGAGGCAAATGGAAAAGATCTCGACCACGCGCGGCTGCCGATCGACGGCCTCGCCCCGCCGGGCCTTTCGGTAGAGGGCCTCTCCGCCTTGCTTGAGCGCCGAGAACATCGGGGGGACCTGTTCGATCCGACCGGTAAATGCCGGCAGGGCGGCCTCGATCCGTTCACGGCTGATGGTGGCGGCGTCGCCCGACGCCGTGATCGTGCCTTCGCGGTCGCCGGTGTCGGAGGTGGAGCCGAAGGTCACGATGGCCAGGTAGGTTTTCGGCCATTCGTGGATGAAGTCGGTCAGACGGGTGGCGGCATTGATCAGGATCGGCAGCACGCCGTCTGCTGCCGGATCCAGCGTTCCCCCGTGGCCCGCCTTCACGACGCCGGGCAGCCGGCGCAGCGCCCGCACCACGGCGAATGATGATGGGCCGGCCGGCTTATTGACGTTCAGGATGCCGGATGTCACTCGAGGTCGTTCATGCGCGCGCGAACTTCCGCGAGCACCGTAGCCTCCGCTTCCCGCAGGGGCAGCGCCAGCTCGATGCCGGCCGCGCGATAGTGACCACCACCGCCGAACTTCCCGGCGAGCTCGGCCGCATCCACCTGGTCGCGGCTCCGGATGCTGACCTTGGTCAGGTTCGGCCCCGCCTCTTTGAAGAGGATGGCGAGCTCCTGGCCGCGGACCGTGTTGAGCTGGTCGATGGCGCTGTCCGCCTGGTCGGTCGTGGCGCCGCTGTCCCGGAGCGCGGCCTGGCTGATCGAGCCCCAGACCAGCCGGTCGTCGAACTCGTAGTGCAGGCCCTGCAGGATCCGCCCCTGCATTCGAAGTGACGAGGCCGGCCGGCTCTTGAACAGGCCGCGGGCGATCATGACCGGGTCGGCGCCGAGTTGCACCAGTTCGGCGGCGGCCCGCAGCGCGTGCGCCGAGGTGTTGTCATGCCGGAATCCGCCGGTATCGGACAGGATGGTGGCGTAGAGGCACGACGCGGCCCCCGCTGGAATCTGGAGCTTCCAGGCTTTGAGCAGGTCGTAGACGAGCTCGCCGGTGGAGGCTGCCTCGGTCGAGACCAGGTTGATGGTGGCGAACCGCGTGTTCGAAACGTGGTGATCGACGTTGACCACCACCGGCGCCTGTCGCACGACAGATTCGTAGGCACCGGCGCGCGATGGGTCGCTGGCATCGAAGATGAAGACCGGGGTATGAGCCGGCGGCGCGCTCCGGTTGACGCGCTCGATCCCGGGCAGGAACCACCAGGCGCCGGGCACTGGCGGCGAGGACAACACCGGGACCGATTTTCCGATCGGCTCCAGCGCAAGGGCAAGAGCCAGGGCCGATCCGAGCGTGTCGCCATCCGCATCTTTGTGCGTGACCGCCGTTAGGACCGGGGCGTCGTCGATCACCTGCCAGATCCGGGGCGCCAGCTCGGCCACCTCCGGGCGCGGTGGAGCGAGCTCAGCTGCCGGCGTTTGGTTCCCCTTCCTGAACTTCACGCAGAAGCTGGCTGACTCGGACGCTGTAGGTCACGCCCTCGTCGAGCAGAAAATGCAAGTCGGGAGCGAAGCGCAGGTTCGAGAGACGCAAACCCAGCTCACGGCGGATGAACCCTTTCGCGTGATCGAGCCCGTCGATGGCAGCCTGGCGGGCGTCGTCCTCGCCCACGACGCTGACCTTGACGGTGGCATTGCGCAGGTCAGGACTGAGCTTCACCTCGCTGATCGTGGCCATCCCGATCCGCGGGTCCTTCAAGTCACGGATGATGATCTGGCTGATCTCCTCGCGCAGCTGTGCGGCGACGCGTTCAACTCTATGAGTGCCCATGCCCTCATTGTATGAAGCGTCACAATCCCAACCGTTTCGCGAGGACGAGGGTGTGACCGCCGGTTCCCTCCGGGACAAAGCGCGTCCAGCGAACCTCAAAACCGGTTTCTTCGAGCCAGGCAACGTAGGTCGAACGATCGGCGTGGCTCCAGTACATCGGCGCGCCATGCCAATCGTCATCGGTACCAGTCCAGGCGCCGGACCCAGTAGTCGCGAGCAGGTACCCACCGGGTCGGAGCCACCGATTGATGTTTCTGAAGATCGCCGGCTGCTCGTCCAGCGGCACGTGGATGATCGCATAGAAAGAAACGACGGCCACGAAGCTCTGGGCCGGAAATTCCAGAGTGGACATATCAGCGCACTGAAAGTGCGCCGCTGGAACGAGCCTGCGTGCACGGGCGATCTGGACGGGTGACAGATCCACGCCGGTTACCGCGAAGTGCTTGGCGAGGAGGGCGGTGGCCGGGACGCCGCAGCCGCAGCCGAGGTCCAGGACGGGGTCAGCAGCGTGGAGCTGCGGCAGGAGCTCGCCGAGCCAGGACTGGTAATCCGGCC
>VBGO01000090.1 GCA_005882525.1 Chloroflexota bacterium | reverse complement strand
ACCGACGCCCGACGGATGATGCACCCGCTCAGCGTCTTCATCGGAATGGGACTGTTTTCGGTCATCACGGGCGTCAGCGCCCTGCTGCTGGCGATTTCGCTGGCGCTTGCCGGCGCCACCGGCTTCCCCACCTTCACCACCTGGCTGGCGGCGATGACCGTGTCCGTAGGCGGCGCCGTCGCGGTGGCTGCCCTGGGGCTGCTGATCGGCAACGAGCGCCTGCGCGGCTTAGAGCTCGGCTGACTCCTCGACGACGGAAACGGGTTCGGGCCTCGACGGGAGACCGATCCGATGATGATGGCGGCAGCGCGCCTGGTAGGTCGCCGCGCCGCCAATAACCACCAGCGGCGATTCCGCCGGTGCCGGGGCGCCATCGACCAGCCGCTGCGTGCGAGTCGCCTGGCGCGAGCCGCAACCCGGGTACTGGCAGGAGGCCTGCAGCTTCGTCAGCCGGTCCGCGTAGGCGGCCAGCAGCGGCATCGGTCCGAAGGGGCGGGCAAGGAAGTCGAGCTCGAGACCGGCGACCATGACGTGCCGGCCGCGATCGACCAACTGCTCCGCCAGGCTCACGATCTCTGGCCCGAAGAATTGGGCTTCGTCGATCCCAATTACCCGGGTGTCGTCTTGCACCTGCGCGCGGAGCCCGTCGACGTCGGGAACTGCGATCGCCGGAAAACGGACCTCCCGGTGCGAGGCCACCGCCTCGATCGCGTAGCGGTCGTCCAGGGCGGGCTTGAAGGCCTGGATCGTGGCCCCGGCATAGCGCGCCTGATCGAGCCGTCGAATCAGCTCCTGCGTCTTGCCGCTGAACATGCACCCGATGATCAGGTCCAGGCTGCCCGAGGGCTCGTCGAACCACACCTCCTGGAAGCTGACCGCGCGCGGCTCCGCGGTGTGATGCCGCCGGCAGACCGGGAGGAATCGTTCCGGCGTGCCATTGACGGCATGAAACCGCTGTGTCCGGCTGGCCAGGTTGCGACAGCCGGGCTGGGCGCAGACGCCGTCGTCGAGCTTGAGGGCAAAATCGGCGGCGCACATCAGTTCCGGCATGGGCCCCGCCGGCCGGCCGGTGTAATCGAGCTCCCAGCCGGCGACCACCACGTCGACCCGATGAATGGTGGCCAGATCGTTGAGTACCTCAATCAACCGGTCGTCGTACTGCTGCGCGTCGTCGACGGTGACGAGCTCGGCGGCCGGGTCGAGCTGGTCGAGCAGGCGGTTGGGGTCGGTCGGGTCGGCCAGCCGCTGCATCCGCCGGCCCTGGCGCTGGGCGCGCTCGGCTTCGGCCTCCAGCTTCTTGGTTTTGCCGGAGTGGGTCGGACCGGAGAAGACGGTGAGGCTGCCGAGCCGACGTCGCTCGCGGTCCTCGCGGTAGCGCTCGTTGATCATGGGTCTAGTTTCGGTTACGCGGGCTCAGGTCCGGCGGAACTCCACCTTCGCTTGCTCGACCAGACTCGGGTCGGCTAGCAAATCGGCGCCGGTCATCGCCAGGGCTTTGGCCGCGTCCGCCATCGCCTGGTAGCCGCGCGGCGAGCCGGAGGCTTCCAGAAACGCCTGTGAGTGGCCCGCCACATCGGCCGAGGCGATCGACAGCGTTGGATGGAGGGCGGGGACGACATGGCTGACGTTGCCCATGTCGGTCGACCCGGCGTTTTCCCAGGGCACGCCCTCGACCGGGTCCAGCCCGACTCGGCGCAGGTTCTCCTCGAACAATCTCGCCAGCACGCCGTTGTTGCGAAGATCGACGTACGGCTCCTCGTCGAAGGTGAGCTTCAAGCTGCAGCCGGTCGCGAGCGCCGCCGCCTGAAAGATATTCTTCACTTTCTGAACCAGCTCCTCCATGTAGGCCTGGTCACGCGCGCGAACCAGGAACTCGCCGCTGGTCCGCTCCGGAATGATGTTGGGCGCGGTGCCGCCCTCTTTGAGGAACCCGTGCAGCCGCGCGCCATCCTTCACCTGCTGGCGCAGCAAGCTGATCCCGTTGTAGGCAAGCACGAACGCGTCGAGCGCATTGATGCCCTTCTCCGGGTCGCCCGAGGCATGCGCCGCCCGGCCAATGAACTCGAAATGCATATGCGTGACCGCCAGCGCCCAGTGCAGCACCTGGGTCCGCGTGTCCGGGTGGAACATCATGGCCGCGTCGACTTCCTGGAAGATGCCCGCCCGGATCAAGCGGATCTTTCCGCCCCCACCCTCCTCGGCCGGCGTGCCGATCACGAGCACCCGTCCAGGTGTCCGGTCGAGCGCGTCGGCCAGCGCAATCCCGGCGCCCGCCGAGGCGGTGGCGATCAGGTTGTGGCCGCAGCCGTGGCCGAGACCCCGCAGGGCGTCGTACTCCGAGAGAAAGGCGACGGTCGGCCCGGTGCCGTTCCGCCGGGTGGCGACGAACGCGGTCGGGGTGTTTGCTATCCCGACGTCGACGCTGAAGCCGTGCTTCTTGAGGAGTTCGGTGAGCCAGGCGACGGCCCGGCGTTCCTCGTAGCCGATCTCAGGATTGGCGTGGATGTCATGACCAATCCGTTCGAGCTCCGGCCGCAGCGCGTCGACCCGAGCGCCGATCGCATCCTTCAACTGGCCGGTCGACGCTTGAGCTACTGACACGCTGGCCAATAATTGTATGGCGATGGCAGACCATGTGAGCCTCGATCAGGCCACCGACGACGAGCTGGCCCGCCGGATCCGGGAAATCATGGCTGAGATGGCGCCCCTGGAGGAGGCGTTGGGCCGGCTGCGGGCCCAGATCCAGCAGGTGGTCAGCGAGCAGAAGAAACGGGAGCGTTCGCAACACCTCAAGGCGCGGATGCAGGTCCGGACCACCGTCGCCCAGGGCCAGATGCCGACCCTGCAACAGGTGGCGGAGAGCTCCAACGACCTGGTCCCGCCCGATACGGCGCTGGCCGGCTTACGGTTCTTCCGGGACAGCGGGACCGAAGTCGGTCTGGGTTATGCGACGGCACGTGAGCCGACGGTCTGGATGACCAACGGCTCGAGCACGGCGGCCGTCAAGACCATCGCCGAGATCCGCTCGCGTTTCCTCGAGGGCTGGGATTTTGGAACCGGCCAACATCCCGGCGTCCGGATCCACATCCCGAACAGTCGAACCGAGAAGATCCTTCAAGCCTCCGAGGTTTTCATTCGGCCGAGGGACGCGGTCCGATGACCAGAAACTTGGCCACAGGGGGCCGGGCCGCGATCAACCGGCTCCTGGGTTTACGTAATTGACGGTAGATGCTGATGACCTATTTGTGACTATGGCTCAAGTCAAGTCGCTCTACTTCACTTCGATGCGCTCGCGGAGTCGGCCATCGATAGGCGTCCCGTCCGGGCGGTGCACGCGAACGTCCGGAACATAGTCCAACTGTCCACCGTCGAGGAGAACGCTTCGTTCGTCGACCGTGAGCTGCAGACGAAGCTCACGGTGGTCATCGCTCACCTGGAGATCGGTCCGGCCGTTCTCGCCCGGATAAATGTCGAAGCTCAGCGGGTCCCAGGAGCGCTCATTCGCGTACTGCAGGTCCGGGCCCATCGGGAGGACCGCGCCGGCACGCACAAACAGTGGGAGCGTCTCCAGCTCGGCGTCGTAGGCGATCCACCGTGGGCCGTCGAATCGTTGATTGGTCCAGAAGTCGTACCAACCGCCGGCCGGAAGATAGATATCGCGCCGGCCGCGCGGTACGAACATGGGGGCGACCAGCAGGTCCGGGCCAAGGAGATATTCGTCGTCGACGTGCCAGGTCGTTTGATCCGAGGGATGGTCGTAGACCAGCGGTCGCGCCAGCGGTACGCCCTTCGCAACATTTAGGGCGGCCGCATATAAGTAAGGTAAGAGCCGGTAGCGCAGCTGGGCGTATTTCCGGAAGATCGTTAGCGCCGGCTCTCCGTATGCCCACGGCTCTCGCGGCGCCGTGTGTCCGTGTGCCCGTGCATGCGAGAAGAGCAACCCCATCTGCGACCAGCGCACGTACAGCTCGGGGCTTGGCGGATCGGTCAGGGTGGGAATCCCGAAGAAGCCGCCCATGTCAAAGCTGGCGAAGGCCGCGCCGGATAGGATCCAGCTCAGCGCTCCGCGCAGGCTGGCCGCCATATCCTCGAACGTGCAGCCCGGATCGCCGCCCCAGTGCACCGGGTATCGCTGTGACCCGGCATAGCCGGAACGCCCCCAGATAAGGCCGTAGCCATGGACTTCCGTGGTCGCCTCGAACACCGCCCGCTGGTAGAGGAGCGGATAAAGGTTGTGGAGCTGGTCGGAGGGCGTTCCGTCGTGGGCCACGGCGTCATCGGGCATGTCCTCGGCAAAGTCGGTCTTCATCACCGCGACGCCCATCTCGAGCAGACGCCGGTTCTTCGCCTTGAACCACTCGACCGCGTCCGGATTCGTAAAATCGACGGCCGCGCTCGGCTTGGCGAAGCCCTTTACGAGGGCGGGTCCGCCCCCATCCTTCGCCATCAGGAGGAAACTCTTTCGTTCGCCTTCGGCGCGCATCTCGGAATCGAGCGGCACGTACGGGCTCTCCCAGAGGCTGAGGCGAAATCCGAGGGCCTTCAGCTCGGCGATCATCCCTTTCGCATCAGGGAACGCGGACTCGTCCCATTCCAGGTCCCCATGATGTCCCTCGTGGTAGCGCATCCAGTACGGATCGACATGGATGACGTCACACGGGACGCGCTCCTCGCGCATCCGGCGCGCCACCGCCATCACCTCGTCGCGGTTGCGATAGCCCCAACGACTGATCCAGAAGCCGAACGACCAGTCGGGGGGAACGGCCGGTGCGCCGGTTAGCTGATGGTAGGCGTGGATGAGCGGCGCGATGCCGTCGCCCACAATCAAGTACGCGCGCAAATGATCAGCCCGAACCGTCGCCTGCCAGGCCGCCACCGAGGCCTGGCCGAGGTCGTAGTAGATCGGCCCCGTCATGTCGAAGAAGACCGCGTAGCCCTCCGAACTGACAAGCAGCGGCACGTTCTTATAGGCCCGGTCGCTTCGGACGCCGAACGCATCGACCATCCACGACGCAAAGGCCTGACCGCGCCGATCGAGCGCGCCGAAATGCTCGCCCAACCCAAAGAGGGCTTCGCCGGGTTTCAGCCGCGCGGTCAACCAGCGAAGGCCGCGGGCATGGCCGGTCGGCAAGTGATGGTACTCACCGCGGATATCGCGGTCGTTCGGCTCATCGACGAACCGCTCGGCACCGATGGCGTCCTTGAGTCGAAGGCGAAAGGGGTCGCGCTCGATGACGAGCGACGCGGTTCCGGTCGATACCGACCAACCGGCGCTGGTTTCCTCGAGATCCCAGTCGACCCGCGCGGGCGCCTCCGGCAGGAGCAGCCGGGACCGGCGGTCCGCGCCGCCGCCGATGTGCAGCCGAATGATGTTGGCGGCCACGGGCCTGATCTCGACGGCCACCCGCGACCCGCGATCATCCTCGGCCGCGAGCTCGAGCCGATCGCGGCGCCGCGTCGCGGTCCGGACTCGACGGATCGAGTGAGGATCGCGGGGAAGGAAATCGGAGGCGGTGCGGGCTGGCCGAGCGGCTACCAGCCGCGCTGGATCCACTCGTCGAGGTGCGGCCGCTCCCGGCCGATCGTGGTGGGCTTGCCGTGGCCGGGGAGCACCTGGGTCTCGTCCGGAAGCATAAAGAGCTTGCTGCGGATGCTCTCGATGATGGTCGGAAAGCTCGCATACGGATTCGCCGTGTTTCCCGGACCGCCGGGGAAGAGCGTGTCCCCGGAAAAGAGGCGATCTTCGGCAACCAGGCAAATGCTGCCCGGGGTGTGACCGGGAGTATGCATGGCCACTACTTCGTACTCGCCGAACCGAAAGCGCTCTCCGTCGCTGACACGGTGGTCCGCCTTGATCGGCATCATCGACTCGTCGGCTTCATGGCAGGTAAACCGGGCGTGGGTCTGCTCGCGAACCGGCTTGAGCGCCTGAACATGGTCGGCGTGTCCGTGGGTCGTCAGGATATGACTCACCCGAAGGCCTTCGAGCTCCTTGATGATTCGTGACGCGTCGTTGGCCGCGTCGATCAACAACGCCTCCTTCGTCTTCGGATCGCTCAGCAGGTAGACGTTGTTGTCATAAGGCCCGACCGAGAAGCTGGTGAGGCGATACACGGAAGGTCAGTCTACGCATCCGCGCTTCCTAGAATTGACCCGATGGCCCTGGAACGGCGAATTGGCATGCACATGCGCACCGGCCGCGGCCTGGACAAGGCCGTCGAGACCATCAAAGCCTTACAACTCAAGGCCGTCCAGATCTTCACCGGCAACCCGAGCGCCTGGCGGTCGGCGCCGGTTGATGCGCAGGCGACGGCGCAGTTCAGGAAGGCACTGGAGGAGCTCGACGTCCAACCGGCGATGGCACACGCGATGTACCTGATCAACCTGGCGAGCCCGAACCCGAACTTCCAGAAGAAATCGCGCGAAGCGCTGGCCGCGGAGCTGACCCGCGCCGAGTCGTACGGCTGCCGTTATGTCGTCACCCACGTCGGCAGCCACATGGGCGACGGCGCGCAACTGGGGATCGATCGGGTGGTCGCGACTCTCGACCAGGTGCTGAGCTCCGCGGGTGGCTCAACCGCGTGCCTGCTGGAGACTTCCGCCGGCGGCGGCGCCTACGTGGGCGCGAGCTTCGATGACCTGGCGCAGATTCTGGGCCGGCTACCGCAGCACGCAGAGCGGCTGGGCGTGTGCTTCGACACCGCCCATGCCTATGCCTCGGGCTACAACGTGGCCGGCGCTGATGGGATGCGGACGACGCTCGACAAATTGACGAGCATCATTCCCGCCCGGCGAATCCGCGCCTGTCATTGCAACGACACCAGCGTCACGCTGGGCGGCAAGGCCGACCGCCACACCAAGATCGGCACCGGCAATGTCGGCCTGGAGGGATTTCGGGCGCTGCTCCATTACAAGGCGCTCGCGCACTGCGCCTTTATCCTCGAAACGCCCGGTGACGAGATGCTCGAGGGCCAAGAGAACCTCAACGCCTTGCGCTCGCTCCTGTGACGGCCCCGCTCGAGGCAGTGCTCTTCGACTACGGGCACACGCTTATCTATTTCGACGAGCGGCCCCATTCTGCCCTGCTCGGCGCCTACGAGAACGTCAACCGATTGCTGGCCGACACCCTGGAGTCCGAGGTACCCGCCGCCCAGGTGATGATCGAAAAGGTCTCCCAGGCGGTCGACGCCGAGATCCAGCGCGACTATGCCGCCGGCCGACCCGAGGAGGTCGAGATCGCGGCGATCTACGACACGGCGTTACGCGGACTGGGCCTGACGCTGGAGCCGGCGTTGATCGAGCGCGTTATGGAGTTGGAACAGGAAGGCTGGCTCAACAGCGTCCACGTCGGTCCGGACGTCATCGCCACGCTCGAGGCGCTGCGCGGCCGCCGCCTCCGCCTCGGACTGGTCTCTAACGCCGCCTACTTGCCGCGCCTGATGAAACAGCAGCTGACGGCACTCGGCCTGGCCGGCTATTTCGACGCGGTGACCTTCTCCTCGGAGGTCGGTGTTCGGAAACCGCACCGCGCCATCTACGCCGATGCGCTCAGCAAGCTCGGCGTTGAGCCGTCGCGGTCGCTTTTCGTGGGTGACCGGGTGCGAGAGGACGTGCAGGGTCCGAAGGAGCTGGGGATGCGGGCGGTGCTGACCCGGGAGTGGCGCCAGGAGGATGACCCTGGAGTCGCAGATTTCGTCATCCAGCGGTTGGGCGAGCTACCGGCGATCGTCGGCCGACTGCTGCCCGGGCGACAGGCGGCGGATACCTATAATGAGGTCACGTCGCGCGAGTAGTTTCGCGGATGGGTTCTGGAGGTAGGGGCGGTGGACTTCCGCGAGTATTTGAAGCGCAAGTGTCGCGAGCAGAACATCTCCCTGCACCGGCTCGCGGTTCGCTGCGACCTGAACCAGATCTACTTCTACCAGGCCGTCAACAAGAACAAAGAGAACCCGCCGCCCTGGGTGCTCCGGCGGGCGGCGCCCCACCTGGGCGTCACCTATGTCGAGTTGCTGATCGCGGCCGGCCATCTGACCGAAGACGACCTGCGCCAATACGGCACTCAGCCACCTCGGCCCCCCGAAAAAGAGCGGGAGCGGGAGCGGGAGAAGGTCGGGGTCTGACCGATCGGCCGCTAGGCGGAGGTGGAGCCGCCGCCCCCCACAAAGCTCGAGAAGTGATAGGTCACGGTCCAGGTGAACTGCGATGTCGTCATGTCGATCTTCATCTGGTGCATATAGCGGTCACTCGCTGAGACCCAGACCTCGACTTCGATCCCGGCATTGGTCAGCACGGCTTCGTCCTGGGGCGTTAAGCCGCCCTGCGGGTCGGCCTTGAGCTGCTCGACGTACTTGCCAGGGTCGACCGTCAGGGAAAAATGATGCACGGCGATGTTGTCCATCGTGATGTCACCGAGGTCGTCCGACGCACGGAAAGCGTGCGCGAACTCGAGGTTGGCGATCGGGTCCATGCCGGGCGCCACCTGCCCTTTCGAGTTCCCCGTGACGTCCTTCCACGCCGGGCTCTGAGCCGGGATCTGGACATATTCGTGGCCGTTTTCGATCCGCTCATTGATGGCGACGATCGCGGTCTGGCCATTCGCGGCGGGGACCTGCAGCTGGAGGCTGAGGTTCTCCTTGTGCGGATAGATGAGGTCGCCGGAACCAGTCACCTTGACCCCGGCGACGCCGTTCAGGACCATGGTGCCGTTCAGTGACAGGTGAACGCTCTTGAGACTCTGCATCGCGTCACCGCTCTTGCTGATGATCGGTCCCGGGTCGAGCGGCGGCGGGGCCGGCTGCGGCAGCACCGAGTTGAGGACGCCACCTTTCCAGATCAGCAGGCAGGACGCCACGACTACACCGAACGTGATCAGGCGAACCATCGACGACTCAACGGCCGTCGCCAACCTTCCTTGCTAGGGAAAGCGCGGCCCGCCGGAAGGAGGGGTTGTCGTTGGATCCGAAGTGGGGGGACGGGAATCAGGGACGCCGGCGGGCCTAGCCAGCGCGGGGATCATAGCAATGCGTTGCCGCCGCGACACGCCATATACCCGCTTGTTACCGGCCTGTTACAGACGCAGGAGCCGCCTAAGATTAGGCGCGTGCAGCGGGTCGTCATGCATGTCGATCTCGATGCCTTCTATGCGTCCGTCGAGCAGCTGCGCCGCCCGGAGCTGCGCGGCACGCCCGTCATCGTGGGCGGCGCCGGCACGCCGGGTGAGCGAGGGGTGGTCGCTGCGGCCTCCTACGAAGCCCGGGCGTTCGGCGTCCGTTCGGCCATGCCACTCAGCCGTGCGCGGCGGCTCTGCCCGAATGGAAACTTTGTCCCCTGCGACTTCCGTGCCTACCGCGAGGCGTCGAAATCGGTCTTCGCCATCCTGGATCACTACTCGCCGGTCATCGAGCCCATCGCGCTGGATGAGGCCTACCTGGACCTCACCGGCCAGGAGGCGTTGATGGGCGCACCAGACCGGGTGGCGCTCCGCCTTCGGGACGAGGTGAAGGCCCGCTGCGGGCTGGACCTCAGCATCGGCGTGGCCAGCTCGAAGCTGGTCGCCAAGGTCGCCTCGGAGCTACGCAAGCCGCGCGGCCTGGTCGTGGTCCGGCCCGGGGAGGAGGCCGCCTTCCTCGCCCCGCTTCCACTCGGGAAACTGCCCGGCTGCGGACCGGCCACGGTGGTCCGGCTGGAACGGGTGGGAGTCCGCACGGTCGCCGATCTGGCTGCCCTCCCGGATCCGCTGCTAGGCGAGCTATTCGGTCATTACGGCCGCTTGCTTGGCGCCCATGCCCGCGGCATCGATGTCAGTCCGGTCCTGCCGCCCGGCGATCCGAAGAGCATTTCGCGGGAGGTCACCTTTGACCGCGACCTGCGGGACGCCGCCAAGGTCCGGGAAACGGCGCTCACGCTCTTGCAGGACGTGGGCCAGAGCCTCCGGGCCCACGGGATGTCCGCGCGCACGGTGGTGCTCAAGATCCGCTACCAGCCCTTCGACACCCTCTCCCGGCAGGCGACACTGCCCTATCCGACCGACCGCGACGACCAGCTGGCCGCGGCGCTCCGCCAGCTGCTGGAGACGCAGCTCGATCCGGCCCGGGCGATCCGCCTGATCGGCGCCGGCGTCAGCAACCTCGAGGCCGGCGCGACGCAGCTGAGCCTGCTCGAAACGCGGTCATCACGGCTGGCCATGCTCGATGAGCAGCTCGACGAGCTGCGCGGCCGCTACGGCGATCACGTCATCGCGCGCGGCGCGGCCGCCCGGCCACACCAGAAAGACGTCCGGCGCGACGACCTGGATGCGCTTCGGTGAAAAACAAAAAGCTCACCCACATCGGGCCGACCGGCGAGGCCCGGATGGTCGACGTCTCCGCCAAGTCGGTGACCAGCCGCGAAGCGCGAGCCCGCGGCGCGGTCAGGATGAGCCCAGAGGCCCTCGAGGCGATCGTGGCCGGAAACCTGCCCAAGGGTGAGGTCGTGACGACCGCGCGGATCGCGGGCATCCAGGCCGCCAAGCGCACCAGCGACCTCATCCCCATGTGCCATCCACTGGCCTTGACGCTGATCGACGTGGATTGTGTGCCGGACGATGGGCTGCCCGGGATCCGGATCGAGTCACGCGTGCGCTGCGAGGGGAAGACCGGGGCCGAAATGGAGGCACTGACGGCTGTCGCGGTGACGGCGTTGACGGTCGTCGACATGGTCAAGAGCGCCGACCGCTGGATGACGATCGAAGGGATCGAACTCGTTGAGAAGCGAGGCGGGAAGAGCGGAGAGCTTCGTCGCCCGCCTAGCTCCCGCTCTTGATGGCCTTCATCGCCGCGTCGTAGCTCTTCTGCATCGGACCGAACGTCTTGGTTTCGTAGTCCGCCGGCAGCGTCTCATCAGGCGCCGACATCGCTTTCAGGGCCGCGTTCATCGCATCGGTGTATTTCTTGATGCCCGCGGCGTCTTTGGCCTGAATAGCCTGGACGAGGCTCTCGGTATTCGTCAGGACGTCGTTGAAGCTGCGAACCTGCTTGGCAATTTGCGGAGGCAAGCCGGGCGCGCCGGCGTACGAGATGGCCAGCTCGATTTTCTGCTGGGCGTCCGGATACGGCGCACCGGCCCCCACCAGGTCACGCTTGGCGAGCGCGGCCCCGATCTTCGTGTAGTCGATCAGGGCGTCGATGTAGGGCTGGATGACCTTCGCCTCGTTGACGGCCGCCGTAAATGCCTGGTCCGCTTGCGCGAGACCATCCAGGGCGCCGCGCAGCCGATGCCGCGCTGCCGAAATCTCCGCCCCACTGGATCAGGGAGAGCCGCTGATCGACAGAATTCAGGGCCGCCTCGTCGGCTTGGACCAGAACGAGCCCATCGTTATATGACTTCGCCAGCTTGTCCCATTGCGCCTTGGATGCGATGGGATCATTCGCGTTGGTTTTTGCCGTGAAGATTTGCGTGAACACGGCATCGACTTTGGCCTGGTGGGAAGCCGCCGCTTCAAGCGATTGCGTCGCGGCGGAAATTTGACCGGAGGCGACCACCGGCATGATGCCAAAGAGCAGCACCAGCACGGCGACGAGGCCGAGGACGCCTTTGATGATCGCCTGCTGATGCTCGACGACGATGGGCGGCAGCGTCCCTGGCACCGTGACGGTCTGGCCGAAGAGCCGGAGCGTCGTGGTGGCTCGTGCGGATGCGGGTGGCGCCTCGGCCGCCATACCCCGGCGGTGCGTAGGACGGGTAGCCTGGCTGGCCGGGATAGCCGGGCGGCGGTGCGGAGTACTGTGGCGGGGGCTGGGTGTAATTCTGGGGAGGATAGTTCGGCGCGCCGTACGGGTAGCCCGGCGGCTGGGCCGGACCCTGCGGCTGCTGGCCCTGGGACGGCCCCTGGGTGTAGCCGGGGGGCGCATAGCCGGGTTGGGGAGGCGGCAGGGGATTCCGGCAATTTGCGCAGGTCTGGGCGCCCGGTTGATTCCAGGTGGCGCCGCAGTACGGACAGGGAGCCGATTGGTAGGCCTGCATGGATGCGCCGCGGCGCTACCCCATGCAACTGGCAGGCCCCGGGAATCCTTTCGGCGCCAAAGGCCCCGAACTGAGTTCAGCTGAGGAGCTTGCCCAGGTCCTCGGCGTTGCGCACCGCGTAGTCCGCGTAGCAGTTGTTGAAGATCGCGTGCACCTCGCCGGCCTCTTTCCCCATGTCACGCAGGTTGGGGACCCAGGCCTTGAGCTCGCTCGGCTCGTAGAGATAGCGGAATTTCTCCGCGGTGCTGATCCCTTTCTTCTCCCAGGTATCCCGGTTGCGCCCGTGGAAGCGAACCATCCCCAGCGGCGCCGTCACCGCCACGACGGGCGGCACGCTGGAGACAAAGCCCTGCGGCTCATCGACGACGACATAGGTGAAGCCATGGTCCTTGAGGAATCGGACGACGCGCTGACGTCGCTCCTCTTTCAGCCAGGAGACCTGGCGGAATTCGATCGCGATCCCGAAGTCCGGCAGCCACTCCCTGAGGTCTTCCATGAATCGGTAGGCCGACTGTGAGGGGAGAAACCACTTGGGAAACTGAAAGACGATCGCGCCGAGCTTCCCGGCATCCTGCAGTGGCTGGAGGCCTTCTCGAAAGCGGTCCCAGACAGCCTCTTTGTCCTTGGGCGCCAGGTCTTTGAAATAAATGTTGCCCTTCGCATCGGACAGCTTTTCGCGCAGGTCCTTGGGCAGCCGGGCGGGTGGCGTGGGGTGCTGGGTGAGCAGCGCGTAAGCCTTGGCGTTGAAGGTGAAGTCCTTCGGTGTGCGTTCCACCCAGAGCTGCGCGGTCTTCTCGTTGGGCATCGCGTAGAACGTGCTGTCGACTTCGACGACGGGAAACTTCGACGCGTAATATCGCAGCCGATCTTCCGCCGTGGTCGCGTCCGCCGGATACCAACCGCTCTTCACCAACGTGGGCTCCGTCCAGGAGGAAATACCGACCTTGATGCGGCCCATCAGCTGGGACGGTGAGCGGCGGGAGCGTCGCTGACGTCGCCCCGGAGTGTACGCAGGCCGTGCGGCAGGGCCTCCATCACGGCTTCGAGGCTGTCGACCACCCCCCGTGGACTGCCGGGCAGGGCGAGCACCAGCGTTCGACCAATGACGCCGGCGAGCGAGCGTGACAGCATCGCATGCGGCGTCTTACGCAGGCCGGCGGCTCGCATCGCTTCTGCGATCCCCGGCACCGCATAGTCGAGGAGTGGTTCCACCGCCTGCGGCGTGACATCGCGCGGCCCCAGGCCCGTGCCACCGGTCAGGACGATCAGGTCGGGGTCGGTCGCCCGCAGCCATTCTCGGAGCTGCCGCTTGATGTCGTCGATCTCATCACTGACCACCGCTCGGCCGACGACCTCGGCGGGTATGCGGGCCAGGGCCTCGCTGATCTTTTCGCCACTTTCGTCGACCCGTTCGCCGCGGGCCCCCTTGGTGCTCACGGTCAGGATGCAGGCGCGAAGGCTCATCCCTGCAGTCTAGAAATTGGCCGGCACCGCAGGAAGGCGGCTAACCTTCGGCGCGGTAGGCGGCGTGCGCGGCGATCGTGCGGCAGAAGTCGGTGACGGCGCCGCCGACCTCCATCAGGTCGTGGTAACCGAATGGCACGCAATGGTCGAAGGGCGGGAAGCGGATCACGGTGGAGGCCGGCGCGACGTCCGCGTCGTAGAGCGCCAGCACGGGACGCCCACGACCCAGCAACCAGCCCGCCTCGAAGCCAACCCCGGTGCTGCGGCCGGTCATCTCCATGCAGCCGGCATCCGCCTCGAGCAGCTCGCGGTGCATCATCTCGGCAATCAGCTCGGGTCGATCGAGGCCGGGCCGGTAATCGGGATCGGCCACCCGTTCGGCCAGGATGCCGGCGCCGAACTCCTGAAGCGCGCGGTGCGCCAGCTGGATCGCCTCCAGGCTGCGTGGGCCCAGCTCACCACTGACGGCACGGCCGAGGTAGACCTTCACGGCTCGAGCACGCGGGGGGCGGCCTTTCGCCGCCGGGCCGGCCACAATCCGACCATCAGCATCACCATCCCCAGCACCGGATCGAACGGCAGGACGATGCCCCCGAGTAGCGCACTGAGCCAGCGCGGCCGAAAGCGCCGCATGCGCGGATTATCCGACATCGCCGGGTGGTGTGCCCGCCTCGGTCGATGCCAGGGCATCGGCTGGTTCGTTCTCGACATCGAGGGCGTTGTCATCATCGGGATGCGCCTCATCCGTGCCGGCCTCGCCCTTCCGCCGGCGCACCGGGCGTTCCGCCGAGAGAGAGCGGACGTCCAGACCCTGCCGAAGCAGGTGAATGCTCTCGAGGAGCGATAAGCGCTCCACCAACCACCCGACCCGGTAGTGCACCGCGAACCAGGTTTCCTGAGGCGGGGGGTGACGGTGGCGGCGGCGCCAGCGGCCGACCGCCTCTTTGAAGGTTGGGGCAAAGCCGCCGTCGCCCCGGCGATCGGCTCCTGGATTGGCGGGCACCCACGGATTCTATTCCCGGTCGGCCGTCGTTTCTCCGGGCCGTCACGCGATAATGCCGGAGTGCGGCTGAGCGAGATCATGGCCATGGCCAACCGCCTGGCGGGCTGTGCCCAGACTCCGGCCGACTCCGAGGTCTACCTCGACGGCGACGTGCGGCGGGTTTTTGTCGGCATCGACGTCGACTTGGGCGAGCTGCTGCTGGCCCGGACGCTCGGTGCCGATGGCGTCATCGCCCACCACCCAATCGGTTCCCGAGCCCGCCTCGGGCTGGCGGCGGTGATCCAACGCCACCAGGTGCAGATGGAGGCCGAAGGGATCCCGGCCAAGGTTGCCCACGAGATGATGCTGGCCCGCCAGCGGCCGGTCGCCCATGCCCTGCAGACCACCAATTACGACCGGGTGGTCGATGCCGCCCGCCAGCTCGGGATCCCCATGATGAACATCCACCTGGCGGCCGACATCATCGGTCGCCAGTTTTTCATCGACTTCGTCGGTCGCGTCGTCGACGGCCGGGCCCCGACGGTTGGCAGCCTGATCGGCGAGCTGAAAACTATCCCGGAAATGGAGACCTCGCTGGTGCAGCCCGAGCTGTGGCTGGGCCGGCCGGAAAACCCGGTCGGACGCTGGACCGTCCAGATGGCCGCCGGCACCAATGGTGGCGCGCCCGTCTATCGCACGTATTATGAGCACGACATTCACACCATCCTGGCGATGCACATCGACGACCGGGACCTGCGAGAGCTGGAACAGCTCCAGCTACCGGAGGCCAACCTGGTGATCACCGGTCACATGCCGAGCGACTCGATCGGGATGAACCGCGTGATCGATGCCCTGGAGCAGCAAGGCCTCGAAGTTATCGTGGGCTCCGGAGTTATACGACCGTAGATCACCTGGAGGAGGACCGTTTGGACTCATCACCTCTCGCTTACGGCAACGAAGCGGAGCGCCGCTACCACCTCCGACGGCTCGACGACCTGCTGGAGGCGCTCGAGCGCCTGAACCTGGCTGAGGCCAAAGAGCTGCCAGCTCCGGTCAAAGCCCGAATCGAAAAGGAAGGCATCACCGTCGAGGACGGCATCAGCTTCAGCCGGCTGATCGAGCTGGTCTGGGCCCAGCAGGAGAAATACTTGATCGACCTCAAGGCCGACCGGCGCAAGGGATCTCGGCGGGTCGGCGACGGCGTGGTCGCCTCGCATCGCGTCCTCGACGCGTTCATCCTGGGGCGGCTCAACCTCGCCGGCAAGCGCCGCCGCCGGATGACGGGCTAGAGACCCCCCACCCTGCCCTCCCCCGGAGGGGGAACGTCAGGCGGCTTTGTAGCGGCCGAGCTCTTGCTCGAGCTGCTGGATCCGGAAGAGTAGCTGGTTGATGTAACGCTCGCGGCCCATCAGGCGGGTGTTCATCGACGCGGTGGCTTGCAGTTGTTCTTTGACGCGGTCCCAGCGTCGCACGTTCTGAATCGCCACGGCCGCCTGCTCGGCAAACGCTTTCAGCTGCTCGAGGTCGCCCGCCGGGATCGGATCGAGACTGTCACGGTAAACGTTGAGCACCCCACTCACCTGGTCCGTCACCTCCACTTCGGAGCGGCTCAGCAGCGCGCCGTCCTCGGTCGGCTCCAGTTGGGTCGAGGCGCCACAGAGGACCGAAATGATGGTGGTGAGCCCGGCCTTTTCGACCACCTCGACCAAATGGGGCGGGAGCATCTCGCGCATCGGCGAGACCCATGGCTTCCCGGTTCGCATGACATCCCCCGCCGCCGGCGCCCCCCAGGCGATCCGCTGCTGGATCACTGAATCGGCCACCCCCTGCGAGCCGGCCACCTCCAGCTCCAACGTTTTGTGGTTGCGAAGCGCCAGCAGCGCCGCTTTCCCGCCGATCAGCTCCCTGGCGCTCGACAGCACGAATTCGACGACCTGCTTGCTGTCATTCGCCGTCGAGAGTTCCCGGGCCTTGCGGACGAGAGTCGTCAGATGGTCCTCCCGCTGCTTGAGCAGGTCAACCAGCCGGGCGTTGATCAACGCGTTCGACGCGTCGGTCGCGACTCGTGCGAGATTTCGCAGGTCCTGTTCGGTGAAGGGGTCGCTGGCCGAACGCGCCAGCGTCAGCACGCCGAGCCCCTCCTTATCGGCGAGTAGGGGGACGGCAACAAAGGAGCGCGGTTGATGCTTGGGATCGGACGCCTTGAAGCGCGCGTCCGTCCGGCTATCGCGGACCAGCACCGGTTCGCGATGAGACAGCGCCCAGCCGGCGATGCCCTCGCCAACCTTAAAGCGTGACATCTCACTGATGGCGATCGGGCTGTTGCGCGCGGCCTCCACCTTCAGCTCTTCTTGCAGTTCGTCGACGAGCGCCAGTGTCCCGCGCTCGAAGCGGACCAGCTCTGACGCCGCGTCCAGCACGCTGTCCAGCGCGCCGCGCCACTCGACCGACGACGACAACCGCTGCGCGGCCTTGATGGTCGCCTGCGAGGTCTTCAAGGCTTGCTCGGCCTCGGCCAGCTGGGCGCGAGCCACGTCCCAGCGAGCGGAGAGCGCGTCGAACTCCAGCTGGAGGCGATGGTGAACGGCCGCCTCCTCGAGCGCGCGTTCCAGATCTGATTGCAGCCGAGCATTGCCGCGCTTCGATTCCTCGAGCTGCGCATTCAGCCCATTGATCTGCGCCTCGACACCCTCCCGTTCCACGGTGAGAGCCGCCACCTCGGCGTCGCGCGCGGCGATGGTCGCGTGCGCCGTGGCGAGCTGGCCGGCAAGCCGGTCACGCTCGGACGTGGCATTGGCCCGGCTCCGGGTCAGCTCCGCGAGGCGGACGGTCAGATCCTGTCGCTCCCGGTCGACGGTCTCGTAAGCCGTCTGCAGGGT
>VBGO01000334.1 GCA_005882525.1 Chloroflexota bacterium | reverse complement strand
GACAACAAGGCGCTGCTCGTAAGCGGGCTGATAACCGAAGGCGGATTGGGCCCAACGATCCTGGTCCTTCCGGAGGGCGACTTCAAAGGTTTAGCCGAACCCTCAGATCACGATGGCCGGCCGATCTTCGCTGCTTGGTACGTTATGCACCCAACCGAACGAAGCCGCTTCAACGACTTCCTTGTTCCGACAGACCGCCTGGCCGAGCGATTCGGCATCGGCCCCACCGAAGCAGTACCGCCGCAAGTCGAACCGCGACCGATGTGGCGCAGCGACCTGGGCTCTCTGGGCGAAATCGAGATCGCACGACGACTTGCGGAGAGCGGCGATCTGAATCTGTTCCGTCCGTTTCCGGACCTGGAGACTTCCGAGCTGGCGGTGCTTCACCTCGCCACACGTCGAGTGCTCGGTATCCAGATCAAGACGATCGGCGTCGACCTGGCTCATCCCGTGGGAACGGTCACGATCCACGCCTCGAGCTTCCGCCCTTCCCCCTTAACGTATCTCGCCGCGCTGGCCTGGCTGCGCGAAGAGAAGCGCTTCCACGACGAGTGTCTCCTCATCCCGACCGAGGAGCTGCGCGGACTCTGCCGGCCGCACGAATCGGGCAATCACATGAGCTTCGACTGGCACCCGCTTTCGCGACGTTTCACATGCGTCCGCTGAGCAGCGCACCAAGGCGGGCGACTAGGACGTCGATCTGAACCCGCTCCTGAGAAGTGGTGTCGCGGTGGCGGATTGTTACTGCTTTGTCGTTCAGCGTATCGAAGTCGACCGTGATGCAGAACGGCGTGCCGATCTCGTCCTGGCGCCGGTAGCGACGACCGATGTGGCCGCCCGTCTGGTCGTACTCCACCCGAAACTGGCCTCGCAGCGTCTGCACGATTTCCTGGGCGATACTGATCAACTCCTCCTTCTTTGAAAGAGGGACGACGGCGACCTGGACCGGAGCCACGTTCGGGTGCAGGCGCAGGACCACGCGCGGCTCGTTGTTCACCACGTCTTCGTCGTACGCGTCCAGCAGCAGCGTGATGAAGATCCGCTCCACGCTCACCGCCGGCTCGATCACCCACGGCAGGTAGCGCTCGTTGGTTTCGGGATCCAGATAAGTCAGGTCCTGCTTTGACTTTTCCTGGTGGACAGCCAGGTCATAGTCCGTCCGGTCGGCTATTCCCTCCAGTTCGCCCCAGCCAAAGGGAAACTCATATTCGATGTCGGACGTCTGCTTCGAGTAATGCGATAGGGACTCCTTTGGATGGTCGTACATGCGCAGTCGCTCCGGGTTGATGCCCAATACGTCCGTGTACCAGCGCAGCCGCTCTTTGCGCCAGTACTGAAAGGCCTCCTCGTCCTGTTGCGGCCGGACGAAATATTCCATCTCCATCAGCTCGAACTCACGCACCCGGAAAACAAAATTGCCGGGCGTGATCTCGTTGCGGAACGCCTTGCCCTGCTGCGCGATTCCGAACGGCACGCGCACCCTGGTCGAGTTGAGGACGTTCTTGAAGTCGACGAACATACCCTGCGCGGTCTCCGGCCGCAAATAAACCTCGGAGGCACGGTCCTCCAGCGGGCCGACGTAGGTCTTGAACATCAGGTTGAACATGCGGGCGTCGTCCAATGGGCCGCCGCACTCCGGGCAGTTCTCGCCCAGCACGTGGTCCGCGCGCCAACGCTTCTTGCACTTGCCCAGACACTGCCGCAGCGGGTCGACGAAGTTCGTCAGGTGCCCCGAGGCTTCCCAGACCGCGGCCGGCATCATCAGCGTCGACTCCAGCCCGACCACGTCGTCGCGCAGCTCGACCATGTGCCGCCACCACAGGCCCCCGATCGCCCGCTTCAACGCCACCCCGTACGGGCCGTACTCGTAAAAGCCGGAGAGTCCGCCATAGATCTCACTCGATGGAAAGATGAACCCTCGTCGCTTTGTCAGCGCGACGACTCTGTCCATGACCTGATCGCGTGTTAGCGTCGTTCGGTCCATCGCTAGCGAATTCTTTCAGGCCCGGCGTCCGGGTGCAGAATCGTTAGGTGTCGCGGATCGCCCTCTTGGCGGAGAGCATGGATCATGCCCACAGCAGGCTGATCGCCCGCCTTGCGGGGCTGACCGACGACGAATTCTTCTGGCAGCCGGTGCCGGAGGCCTGGACGATCTATGAAGATCGCCCTGGCCACTGGACCTATCACTACGCGATTCCAGACCCTGAGCCCGCACCGCTTACAACGATCGGCTGGCAGGTGGTGCATATCGCGACAACGAAGCTCATCTATCACGAGTGGGCGTATGGGGCGGCCCGCCTGACCTTTCCCGATCTGGAGATTCCGCACGACGCGAAGGGCGCAATCGGGCTGCTGGAGGGCGGCCATCGCCTCCTGCAACATGACCTCGCTGCCGAGATGGAAGCGGACCTCGACCATCCTCGAAAGACGAATTGGGGCGACATGTGGCCTGCCTCGCGAATCTTCACCGCGATGACCGACCACGACGCTCTGCACGCCGGGATGATCGGCTGTCTACGCGACCTTTATGAGTGGACTACTCGGCCCCATCCCCCGCCTTCGGCGGGTACTTCCCCATAGATAGGGAAGACATTGAGTTAATAAACGCGAGTGATTTCAGGCGCCGGTACGTTTCGATGTCCCCCGATGCGATCAGCCGCAGCACCTTGATCGTGGGCAGAGGCACCAGCTCCATCGCGGGCAGCGCGCAGCTGTCGCAGAGAAATCCGCCCGCCGGGGCGCTGAACGCCGCCGGCTTCGGCGCCAGCGGCCGCTCACACGACACGCACGCCATCAGCTGGGGCGCGTAGCCGAGCAGATCCAGGGCCGTCATCAAGAACCACGCCGAAGCTCGGCGGGGATCGGTTTCGCGAGCCAGCTCGTCAAGGGCCGTCACCGTAAGCTCGTACACCCCGTCCACCGGGTGCCGGTCCTCGCACACCCGCTCCGCCAACTCCGCGATCAGAGCCGCGTGCGCCATCCGCTCGACGTCGCCCTCGATCCGGTATCCGGGTACCCGCTGCACCTGCGCCACCACGTCCAGCTCGCCCCGGCCCTTGGCCAGCAGAACGTCC
>VBGO01000333.1:9238-10049 GCA_005882525.1 Chloroflexota bacterium | reverse complement strand
GATCCGGGTCAGGCGCGAGACCGGCCGGATTTGCTCGCCGAGGACCTCCGTCCAGAGCGCCTCGATCTCGGGGCTCTTGGAGAAGAACCGATGCGGGCCGACGTCGAAGCGGCAGCCCATGAACTCGAGTGTCCGTGCGATCCCGCCGACCTGGCGCGGATCCTTCTCGATCACCGTCACCGGCGTCCCATGGCGGGTCAGCTCGTGCGCCGCCGACAGCCCGGCGGGCCCGGCGCCCATGACGACAACGTGATCACTCGATCGGGGCGTGCTCGGGTCAGCCATGCCGCATAAGATCAACCCGAGCGGGCGACCCCTCTTGCGCCAGCAGCGCCAGCGCCCAACAGATCGGGAACGTTTGGACTCGTCGGAAAGTCACTCAGCGTACATTTCCGCCCCACTCCTTGGAATGCCGACCGGAAGCTCCGCGACTAAGCCGCCGTTTTTCCTTGTGCAGTCGTCTGAACTTCGGCAGCCGCGTCGAGGCCAAGCGCGAGCCGCTGCATCCGGACCAATGCGTACCCAACCATCCCCAACAACAGTGGTAGGGCAAACGCGATCCGGCCCCACGGCGGCACCTCGACGCCGAAAAGGAGATACCTGACCTGCACCGTCAACGGTGCGTAGCGCCAGTCGAAGTCCGTAATGTTGCTCACCGCCTGACTCTGCGGGCCCGGGAAAGGTAGGCACCCATGGCAGATCCCGAGCTGTGTGGTCAATTGAGGCACGACGGTGCCGTAGTACAGGCCATACGGAACCAGCTGGCCCAACAGCTGGATAGCGACACCGACCATTGCTAGTGCAATGGTCG
>VBGO01000333.1:3748-9204 GCA_005882525.1 Chloroflexota bacterium | reverse complement strand
TGACTGCCGGCAGCAGGAGGGGAATCAGCGGCACGAGGAAGCGCGGACCCCAGGTGGCCCCACCGTCCCAAGACCAGTAGCGCGCGAAGAACACCACGCGCACGGCAAAAAGCGCCAGGATCAGGGCAGCCTCGGCCTTCCACCGCTTGAAGAACCAGGGAAATGCCACGGTACTCATTACCAGGATCGGGGTGTAGATGAACAGCCCCACGCCCGGGCTCAGTAGCAATCCAAAGATCCCCCTGAAGAGTGGCGTCGAGAACCCGAGCGGATCGGCCGAATATGGTCCGCCGAGCGATCGGCCGAACCGGAGCACATCGTAGGCGAGGTCGATCCCGATCGCGATCGTGATCGGAACGCCAAAGGCTAAGAGCCTGAGAACCCGGAACCGGACTGACGCGACGGATCGACCAACGACCCAGAGTGCATATAGGCCTACCGGTGCCGTCACCGTCAGCACCGAGTCCCACCGGACCAGGACCGCAAGACCAACGGCGCTCCCCGCTATCGCCAGCCAGACGACGCCGCTACCACGCCGGTAACGGAGGATGCCGAGGACCACCGTCGCCAGGCACAGAGCGATCACGGGTTCGGTGAACAGAACGCCGGCGTAGTGCCAGGAGAGCGTTCCGAATGCATACAGGACCGCAATGGCGAGACTCCTGCGCCAGGAACAGCCCAACTCGACCAGTAGGAGGTTCAACGCCACGACCGTCAATGCCGTGACCGCGGGCTCGAGCAACGTCACAAGCAGCCGCGGGTCATGCAGCAGCATGGCGCCCAGCGCCACCAGCGGCGCCATCAGCAACGAGAGGCCGATCGCGTAGGCGGCATAGGGTTGGTTGGCGTGGTAGATCGGGTCAACGATCTGGATCGAGTGGCGCAGCACAATGCTCTCGCTGACCCGGTACATCATTTCGCCGTCATACCCGAAAAACGTCCTACCCGAGAGCAGGTACACGAATGCTGTGACGGCGAATAGCAACACGCTCAGCCGCTCCGGTCGCGGCAAAGCGGCGGCGGCCTGGTTCCTGCGCCAGGTTCGCAGGACCCGGCTTAGGCTGCCCGGTCCCACTGGCTGACCCATGGCGCCCGGCCCGACTTCCACTGCTCGTTGAGCAGTTGCATGTCCCGGTAGGTGTCCATCGGCTGCCAGTAACCGTCGTGCTTGTAGACGCCGAGCTGACCCTCGGCCGCCAATCGCTCCAACGGTTCGCGTTCCAGGATGGTCCCGTCCGATTCGATGTAGTCGAAGACTTGCGGCGTCATGACGAAGTAGCCGCCGTTGATCCAGGTCCGGTCCCCTTTCACTGTCAACTCGCCGAACCGCGTCTGCGGACGAACTCCGGTGACCACCGCGATGCAGCCGGACCGACAATGGAAGTCGGCCACCGCCCCGAGGTCGACGTCGGTCACCCCGTCGCCGTAGGTGAGCAGAAATCGCGACTCGCCGCTAAGCACCTGGCGCAGCCGCCGCAACCGCCCGCCAGTCATGGTCTCGTCGCCCGTGTCGACGAACGTGATCCGCCAGCCGGCTTCGCCCCCTTCCGGACTCAATCGCCGGACGCTCTTCGAGCCCAGGTCGAGGCTGAAGTCGCTGGTCAGGACATCGTAATTGAGGAAGTAGTCCTTGATCATCTCGCCCTTGTAACCCAGTGCCAGGATGAAGTCGGTAAATCCGAATGAGGCATAGCTGCGCATGATGTGCCAGAGGATCGGCCGGTTTCCGATCGGCACGAGCGGCTTGGGACGGTGCTCGGTCTCCTCGCGTAGGCGCGTTCCCAGTCCGCCGCAGAGGATCACGACCTTGAGGCTTTGCATCGTCTTCGATGCAACGACTCCGTAAAAGCAACCTTTCTCACATCAAGCTCCGCTGCATGGCCGGCTTGACCCGGCGTGCCATCCCAGCTAGGGGTTGGCGGAACCGGCCGAGCAACTCACCGAGTCGAGCCAACATCCGTTGGCCGGCGGTGGGTGCAGTCGCCCATGCCAGGCGGGCGAGCAGGCGCGCGGTCTCGTACTCGCCCCGCTCCATTCGGAGTGCGGCTCGCTCCAGCAGGTCATTGGCGATGGCGGCCGCGATCGCCTTGGCTGCGCCAGGATAGGGCGCGGCCGTACCCGCCCACTCGGCCTGCAGGATCCTGCCCACGCGCAGCACGTCCATCGCCCAAAGGTTGTTCGCCTCGGCGGAGGCCGATTGGTTGGCGGCGTGCATCCGGTAGTTTGCCAGTACCGAGTCCGTGACCTCGAAATCGGTGGTCGCCCCGGCTCGCAACCACATCAGCCAGTCGCCGAGCAACGGCAGCGCCGGCTCGTAGCGGGGAAATCGCCGGTACAGCTCGGCGCGGGCCAGCACGGTCGCCGACGGCATCAGGTTTCGGCGCGTCAGCAACCGGGCGACCTCCCCGGCGGGGCAGGTTGAGCCCAGGCTAACCGGCCATGCCTGGAAGAGGCCGACCGACTCCGCGGCTCGGCCGGCACGAACGACCCGGCCGGCACAGGTGGCGACCAGCGAGCGGGGGGCTGCCTGGAGCATCGCCACCGTCGTCTCCAGGAAAGCGGGCTGCCACCAGTCGTCGGCATGCAGAATGGCGACGTACGGGGTCGATGCTTCTGCCAGCAGCAGGTTGACGTTGGCCACCCAGCCGATGGTCCGCGGCCGGCGAACCGTTCGGATCCGGCGGTCTGCCATCGAGGCCACGATCGACAGCGAGGCATCGGTCGAGGCATTGTCGCCAACCACCAACTCCCAGTCCGCGAAAGTCTGGGCGACAATCGATTCGAGGCACTCGCGCAGGTAGACCGCGCCGTTGTAATTCGGCACCAGCACGGTGACCTGGCTCACCATAGCCTCCGCCCGAGCCGAGTAATGGGGGTGCTCAGGCTCGCCATCAGCGGCAGCCGCAACAAGCTTATCCCATGGTGCCCGGCCAGGCCCAGCACCGACTGCCGGATCGACGGGGCGATGGCCCGCGCGAAGCGCAGCTGTACCTCAGCGCCGGCGAGGTCGCCCCCTTCGATCTTCAAGCCGGCGTCGGCAAGGATTTCATCGGTGATGCCGGCCGTCAATTTTCCGATCGCGTCCTTGACCGGCTCGCGACCGCCGGCCCACTCGGTCCTCAGCACCTCGATCATCCGCAGTAGGTCGATGGTGGTCAGGCTCGCCCGTGTCAAACTGGTAGTCTGGCTGGCTTCATGCAACTGATAGTTCGCTAGCACCTCAGCGGATACCTCTACGCTCCCCATTACCGCCGCGCGAAGCCACATCAACCAGTCGCAGGCATAGGGCAGGGATTCGTCAAACGAGTATTTACGGTACAGCTCGGTCCGGGCAAGCACCGCAGGGCATCGAATGGGATCGGCGGGCAGCAACAGGGACACCGCCACCGAGGAAGGACAGGTCGAGCCCTGCTCCGTCGGCCAGCCCTGGTGCAACCCCCAGACCGCGTCGGGACGAGACGGATGCACCACGCGGGCCGCGGTGACCGCGAGCACAGACGCTGGCGATCGGTCCATCATCGCGGTCACGGTGGCAAGAAATGACGGTTCCCACCAATCGTCCTGGTGGAGAACGGCGACGTACTCCGTATCGACGTCGGCCAGCAGCAGGTTGACGGTCTGCGCCCAACCGATATTGCGTGCGTTGTGGCGAAGCGTCAGCCGCGGCAAGCCGCTTCGCGCTATCACAGCATGCGAGTCATCGGTAGACCCATCGTCGCCGACGAACACCCGCCAGTCGCGGTAGGTCTGCTCCGAAATCGATTTGAGGCTTCGCGCTAAGAAGGCCGCCCCGTTGTACGCCGGCATCAGGATGGTGACGCTCATGCTTCCCTTTCCCGCTCGCGGAGGAGGTCCGGGGTGGCCCGCGGGCCACGAATCCAGCCCAGCTCCTCGACGCTGGCGCCAATTCGCAGGTAGACAACGGCGAAAATGCCGGCGGCAGCGATCCCCGCCAGTACCCGACCCGTGTCCGAGGGGAAGAAGTGCGAGACCAGCAACCCGGCGGCGCCCCCGGCACACGCGGGCGCGACCGCTCGGGCCACGGTTGCCGCGGCATACTGCCGCAGCGAAATCCCTAGCGACCGCATGGCCCAGCCGGGCAGAAACCATAGGTTGGTCAGCGCCTGCGCCAGGACGGTCGCGCCAATGACGCCCACTACGCCGAAGCGAAGGACGAAGGCGATCGAAAAACCGAGGTTCAAGATGGCTTCAGTGTTGTTGACCAGCGCCATGCGTCGCTCGCCACCGGTGGCGGCAGCCAGCACCGCCGCCGGGTGGATCACCGACTCGAACAGCAGCAGCGCAAGCGCGAGTGCGAACACGGCCGGGCCGACGACGTTGGGCGCGCCCACCCATGCCGCGATCACCGGGCGCCAGGCAAAACCCAATCCCAGCAGCGCCATGGCGGCGCCTGCCAGTTCCAGCCGCGCGCTCAGCAAGTAATTCTCGCGCTGGCGCCGGCGGTCTCCCGCCGCCTGCATCCCGGCGTAGAAGGGAAACAACACGTCCGGAACTTTGTGCAGAAAGCCGGTCACTCCACGCGTCAGCCGCAGCGCGATGGCGTACGAGGTCACCGCCGCCGCGCCCAAAAATCCCGCGATCACCAGCGTGTCTGTCTCGAAAATCACCGCCGCGCCGGCCGAGACCATGAACATGGACAAGCTGTAACGAAGAGCCTGCCGCAAGTACGTCCCCTGCGGTCGGCGGATCTGAAGCTCCGGCAAAACCCGCCGCACAAGGAGCAGCAAGGCCAGGCAGGACAGCCCGGCGCTTGCAGCCATCGCGCCCGCCAGCCCCACGATCCCCCAGCCGTTCAGGGCGGCTATCACGGTCAGCGCGGTAAAGCAGACCCAGTAACCGGCCCGAACAGTATTCGCCTGTGGGAGCCGCTGGTGTGCGTGCAGGATGCTGCCGAAGAATGCCATCCATAAGCCGAGTGCCGTGGCAAGTCCAACGAGCATCGCGCCGGCGAGCACCACGCCGCGATCGGCGCCTGGAATGTTGACGATCAAGGGAAAGACCGTGCCGATGGCGGCCGTCGCCAGCAACACCAGCCCGAAGGCAACCAGGTAGGCGGCCCCAGTCGCGATGATGAAGGCCTCCACCGCCTTCGGGTCATGCCGCGCCCGGTGCTCGCCGCTAAACCGCGCGACCGCCTGGCCGAAGCCGAAGTCGAGCAGGCCCGTAAAGGAGACTGCCGCCACAAGGGCGATCCAGAGTCCGAACCGAGCTTGGCCCAATGCGCGCAGAACAACCGGCGTGGTGATCAGAGTGGCGACCACGCCGGCGGCCAGCGCCGCGAACCCGCTGAGCGCCCCCGCGCCCACGCGGGGCGCGTTGACGTCAGGCGCTGAGGCGGACGCGCTCTCGGAAGAAAGCGGTGAAGCGCTCAATGACAAACTCCAGCATTTCGGACGTCAGTCCTGGGTACACGCCGACGAAAAACGTGTCACGCA
>VBGO01000333.1:0-3687 GCA_005882525.1 Chloroflexota bacterium | reverse complement strand
GATGTTCGCAGCCTCCAGCCACTGGACCAGGGCGCGACGCGCCACGCCGTTGCGCACCGTGATGGGGAACCCAAACCAGGATGGTTCGGCCCGCGAGTCCCAGCGCGGCAGGATCAGGCCATCTTCGAACGGCGTCAACCCCGCATACAGCGTCTGGAAATTGGCCTGCCGGCGATCGACGAAGTCGTCCAGTCGTTCCAGTTGCGCCACCCCGATCGCCGCCTGCAGGTCGGTCGGCTTCAGGTTGTACCCGATGTGGGAGTAGGTGTACTTGTGGTCGTAGCCTTCCGGCAGTTGGCCCAGCTTCCAGCCAAAACGCTTGCCACAGGTGTTCGACTCGCCGGGCGCACACCAGCAATCGCGGCCCCAGTCGCGAACGGAGCGGACGATCCGCCCATAGCGTGCCTTGTTACTGATGACGGCTCCCCCCTCCCCCATCGTGATGTGATGCGCGGCCCAGAGCGTCGCAGCTGTCTTCGATCAGGTAGAGGTGGTGGCGCGCCGCGATCGCGGTCAACCGGTCGAGGTCGCAGGGATTCCCGAGCGTGTGCGGCACCATGATGGCCCGGGTCCGGCTGGATATCGCCTGCTCGACGAGGTCTGGATCCACGTTATAGGTGCCGATCTCGCAGTCGACGAGCACCGGGGTGAGCCGATTCTGAAGGAGCGGCGCCAGTGTCGTCGGAAACGTGGCTGCCGGCGTGATCACCTCGTCTCCGGGACGAAGCGGCGCCTCGAGCTGGGTCGAAGTCAGCGCCGTAATGGCGGTGAGGTTCGCGGAGGACCCGGAATTTACTAACGCAACGTCGCGCGCGCCGAGCCGCTGGCGAAGCATCTGCTCGAAGCGGTCGCCCCAGGGACCCAGCGTCAACCAGAAATCGAGGCTTGCATCGACGAGGTTGACCAGCTCGCTATCGCCGTACACGCGACCCGCGTACGGAACGCGCGACGTAAACGGCTTGAAAGGCGGCTGACGGTGGGCCGCCCAGTGATACTCACGCACCTTGCCGAGAATCTCCTGCTTGAGCCCGTCGAATCCGGCATGCTTCGCCGCGCCCGCCGGGACGTGGGTATCCGCCCGCCATTGCCGCCGGACACGCTTCAGCGCCTCGTCGAGCGGCATTGCCTCGGTGCCGAGCAGCCCGGACAGCCGCTCGGTCACAAGCCCACCAGATAATGGGCGGCGCGCGCGCTGCCCGAGATCGGCGGTCGGCACGGCCTGGATCAAGGCTGGGTCGAGAGCAAAGGTCGACGCCAGGCGCCGTGCAAAGTTCGCGCGGCTGATTCGATCTCCCCCGGCGACGTGCACGACGCCGCCCAGGCCAAGCTCGACCAATCGCAGGCTGACCTCGGCCAGGTTGTCGACCAACGTCGGCGTCGAGACCTGGTCGGACGGCACCAGCATGACCTCACCGGCCGAGAGCCGGTGCCAGACCTGCATGGCGAAGTCCTTTGAGGCTCGGTCCCAGCCGAAGACCCCTGTTGTTCGGATGATCATCGCCTCGACGCCACTCGCCTCGATCGCTCGCTCCGCGTCGAGCTTGCTCTGGCCGTACACGCTAAGCGGGTTGGGCACATCGGCCTCGCGATACGGACCGGCGGTGCCGTCGAATACGTATTCGCTCGAATAGAAGACCATTTCGGCGCCGACCGCGAGGCATGCTTCCGCCACGGCTTTCGGCCCGTCAACGTTGACTCGCCGGGCCCCCACTGGGTCCTGCTCGCAAACCTCGACATTCGTCAACGCAGCCGCCAGGAAGACCACTTGCGGCGCCACCGCCCTAACGGCGTCCGAAACGGCGTGCGCATCGGCCAGGTCGAGCGAACGTAAACCAGGGTTCGTTCGCGCGTGGCCGGTACCAATAACACCCCAACCCTCCGCCTCGAGGGTGCGTGCAAGAGCGCCGCCCAAAAGTCCCGAGGCTCCAATCACCAGGGCTCGCTTAGCCATGACGAGTGTCCCACGAGTACGGGATCTCCGAGCTCGTCGGGTCCATCCGGAGGATCTCGTCCGGGTCGTGCGGATGAGTCGCACAGTTAGCTACGATGGCCGCTTCACCGCCAATGCCCTTGAAGCCGTTCCAAACACCCGCCGGCACGCTAACCAGGCAGTAGTTCGCTTCGCCCGGGAACAGCTCCATCACTTCGCCGCGTGTCGCTGACTGTCCGCGGCCGTCGTAGAGAACCAACTTAATTGATCCCCGGACGACGGCATAGTTCAGCGTCATGCGCTTGTGCAGGTGCCACGCCTTGATCGCTCCGGGGTACACCACCGAGAAATAGATCTCGCCAAAGCGCTCGAAATGCGGCGCGTCGGCCCGCAGCATATGCATGACCTTTCCGCGCTCATCGGGGATCTGCTTAAGCGTGTGTACGCTCACGCCCTCGATCATGCCGCCGCCTCGAGCGTCTCCGTATACCACTCGATGGTTCGCAGCAACCCCTCGTCCAGGCTGAAGGTGGGCGACCAACCCAGCACCCGTCGCGCCTTCTCCGCGGACAGGCTCTGCAAGGGGATCTCGTGCCGCGCCTCGTTGCGCACCTCCGGCTCGAGGCGAGAGCCCATCAGCCGTAGGATCCTGTGGACCAGATCCAGCACACCGACCGGCGTCTCGTTGGAGAAGTTGAACGCCTCCCCGCGCAAGTGCGCGTTTGCATGCAGGCGCTCGGCGAGTAAGAGGTAGGCGGCCGCGCCATCCTCGACGTAGAAGTAGTCGCGCATGGACTTCCCGTCCGAGCGGATCACGGGCCGCTCTCCGCGAAGCACCGCGCGAATGGTGCCTGGCACGATCCGGTTCCAGTTGAGGTCACCGCCGCCGTAGAAATTGCCGCAGCGGGTGATAGCGACCGGGACCTCGAAGACGCCGGCGTACATTTGCGCGATCAGGTCGGCGCACGACTTGCTGACGTCGTAGGGATGCCGCCCCTGGAGCGGCGTCGCCTCGTCGTAGGCGCGCCCCTCGTGGTCGCCGTACGCCTTGTCCGACGATGCCGTCACCACCTGCTTGACGAGCGGGCTTCGGCGGCAGGCCTCCAGCAGCGTCCAGGTGCCGCCGATGTTGGTCTCGAGCGTCGATACCGGATTCCGGTTGGCGATCGGCACGATCGTCTGGGCGGCGAGGTGCAGGACCGTGTCGATTTCGTACTCGCCCAGGGCCCGCTCCAGCAGCGCCTGGTCGCGGACGTCGCCTCTGACGACCTTGACCCGCTCGATCAGCCCGCTGCCGGCCAGCTCGCTCTGGGGCACCCAGTCACGGACGAGACAGACGACGTCCGCCTGCAGCGCTGCAAGCCGCTTCACCACCCAGCTTCCAACCAGCCCGGTGGCGCCGGTCACCAGCGTGGGTCGGTCGCGCCAGAATGAGCCTGTCTCTACGTCGGTTCTCCTAATGTCCGGGTCCGGGCACGGCTCGACCCGGCTCAGCCGTCAGCGCCGAAGGATGTAACCGATCTGCAACGGGAATCTGGCACCCTGAATCTCCCGCCTATCCCGGCGTTACCTGAGGGCGGCATGAAGATCTGCCTGGTCAGCAACCTGTACCCGCCGCTCATTCAGGGGGGCGCCGAGATCTACGTCGGCCGGCTCGCCAGGGCACTGGCGGAGGAGCATCAAGTCGTGGTCGTCACGACTGAGCCCGGGGCGCATCTCAGCCCCTCTCGCGAGGTCTCCCCCGACGGCATCGTCGT
>VBGO01000332.1 GCA_005882525.1 Chloroflexota bacterium | reverse complement strand
CCTCACTCTTTGACTCACTCCAATCCGCGCCGGGCACCGTCACGTAGTAATAGCTGTCGGTGGCCACTGTTTCGAGCGGTCCGGCGCTGTCCATAGCGGCGCTGATGTAGGCGGCATACGACGGGGTCGGCCGCACCAGGCAGCGCCCATTGCTGGGAAGGGTGACCACCTCGCGCTCCAGAATGAAGGTGCGCAGCCGGTCGAGCATCCCGGTGACGTCGCCGAGGATCGAGCTCGCCGTCGGATGGTGATCCTCCAACCGGGCGACCGCCGCGCGCACGCCTTCGCCCGGCGCAATCTGCTCGGCCGCAGCCTCGGCGGCGGCCCGATTTCGCTCGATGTCGGCGCGCACCATCCGCTCCAGTTCCAATAGGTTCAACTGCACCAGTTCCCTGACGCCCAGCAGGCGCAAGAAGCGCGCCTCCCCGATTGCGTACTCATCGTTGGCCGTGGCTCGCCTCCCCTTCAGGAAACCGGCAAAATCCCGCGTTTGCGCGGCGGCGCCCTCGACGGCCTTGCGCGTTTCCGGATCGCCGGCGGCGGCGGCAAGCACCTCGCCCTCCAGGTACTCTGTCTGGCCTTCCACCGCTTCGATCGCGATCTCGAGGTTTGGCCGGGGGAGCGCCACCTCGAGGTTGTCGCGGGCCGCCTCCAGGTAGCCGCCGTAGCCGAGCAGATGGCGGCGAAGCGCGGCCAGCCGGTCGCCGAGCGGCGCGTAGGGCCGCTTCAGATAGAAGCTGACGTCGAGCTCGCCTTGGCCCGCGTAGAACATGGGCTCGCGAAAGGGCAGGCGTAACTCGGTGAGCTCGAATCGGGCCGCCTGCAGCTGCGCGACCAGCGCCCGGCGATCGGTCGCCTGATCTCGGTCGAGGCCGTCCACCGCTTCCATGGCGAGGAGCTGCCGGTCGATCTCCGCCGCCCGAGCCTGGATGGCGGTCTTGGAGGGGTGGCCGACCACGCCGTCGAATCGGTGATCCCCTACGGCTCGAGCATGAGTGGGCGAAAAGCGGAAGAAGCCATCGATCGCCTCCCGCTCGATCGTTGCCCAGTCCCGCACCGGCTTGAGGCTAGCAGGTGAGAACGCAGGCACCGTCACAGGGGCCGTAAGGGGGCGCTGTTACGTTGGCGTCACCGCATCATGGTTCAGCCGTCATCGCCAGGTGACCGCCTGTTACGGCTCCGCCGATCCGTGGTCGCGGTGGTCGTGGGCGGCGGCCTGGCGATGGCGATCCTCCCGGGCGTACCGGCGTGGGCGGGCTCCCAGCCGGAGCGCGTCGACCGCCAGGTCGTCAGAGCCATCTCCCAGGGTCAGCCGGTGCGCGTCATCATCGTCGCTCGCGGTGATCTCAATCGCCTCGACGCCGATCTGCACCGAACCGGCATCAAGCACATCGAGCGGGTGCCGATCGGCCACGGCCTTGCCACCGAACTGACGCCCGCTATGGTCCAGCACTTCAGCCATGATCCCAACGTCGCGCGCATCGTGTACGACGCCCCGGTTCGGCTGATCGACGCCGCCTTCGACCCCGCCCTGCTGGCCTCCCCCTACCCGGCCGTCGTCGATGCCGTCGCTGCCTGGAGCAACGGACTGCATCCGGTGACGGGACGCGGGATCGGTGTGGCCGTCATCGACAGCGGCGTCACGTCGCACCCCGACCTCACGGACCGGGTCACCATCAACAAGGATTTCAACCCCGCCGTCAGCGGCACCGAAGACACGTATGGTCACGGGACGGCGGTCGCGGGCATCATCGCCGGCGATGGGAGCGCGAGTGGTGGCCGGTACATCGGGATTGCGCCTCGGGCCAATGTGATCAACCTGCGGGTCAACGACGGTTCGGGCGCCGCGCCCACGTCGGCGATCATGAACGCCATCCTCTGGGCCGTTCTCCACGCGGACACCTACAACATTCGTGTCATCAATCTCTCGCTGCTCACGACGGTCGCCGAAAGCTACCGGACCAGCCCGATCGACGCCGCGGTCGAGTATGCCTGGCTCAAAGGGATCGTCGTCGTCGTGGCCGCGGGCAACCACGGCCCGAACAGCGCCCTCTACGCGCCCGCGAATGACCCCTACGTGATCACCGTGGGCGCCAGCGACGACCACGGTACCGTCGCCAGCGCGGATGACACCCTCGCCGGCTTCTCGAGCTACGGGCGGACCCAGGATGGCTTC
>VBGO01000331.1 GCA_005882525.1 Chloroflexota bacterium | reverse complement strand
CGGACGTCGTTGCCCCCGGCCGGCGCATCATCACCACGCTCGCCCCGGGCAGCTCCTTTGCCCTGAACTACCCGGGCTTCATGGTCGGCTCGCAGTATGTCCAACTCAGTGGCACGTCGGTGGCCGCCCCGGTTGTCAGTGGGGTGGTTGCGCTGACCGTCGCCGGCCGGCCCACCCTGCGGCCAGGGCAACTTAAGGCGGTGCTCCTGGCGACAAGCGATCGGCTGCCGCTGGCCGGCAGTGGCGCCGGCTACCCCGATGCCGCCAGGGCGATCGCGCAGACCGGCCGCCTCGGCAATGCGGACCGCGGCCTGGAACCCAACGCCTA
>VBGO01000330.1 GCA_005882525.1 Chloroflexota bacterium | reverse complement strand
TGGAGGCCCACCAGCTGGTGGTGCTGCCGGCGGTCTCCTGGGACACGGTGTCCTGGGACAGCGTCTCCTGGGACAGCGTCTCCTGGGACAGTGTCTCCTGGGACGCCGTGAGCTGGAGCAACTAGTTGAAACTCGGCGGGCGATTGTCGACCGCAACCCGCGGCTATCTGGCCGGGGTGAGCCTCGCCGCCCTCCTGGCCTGCGTCCTCTGGTGGCAGGCTCCCGCACCGGCGGCCGGCCTCGGGTCGTTTCTCATCATTGCGGGCTTGGGCATGCTGGCCCACGCCTATCCGATCAAGGGCTTCCGCCACCAGGCCTACCAGATGACGCTGCCCTTTATCGTGGTCGCGGCGGCGTTGTTCAGCAGTCCCCAACTGTTCGGCTTCATCCTGCTGATCCACCTGGCCGAGCAATCCCGGCTGCGCCGGCCATTCCACATCCAGTGGTTCAACGTTTGCGACTACCTGCTGAGCGCCGTGATCGCCGCCGCCTGCTACCACCGTGCCGCCCTACTCCTGAACGATGACGCCGTGGGGCAGGTCGTGGCCGCCCTGGCTGCCGCGTGTACCT
>VBGO01000329.1 GCA_005882525.1 Chloroflexota bacterium | reverse complement strand
CGTGACATGCTTCGGTGGGAGCGCGCGCTGGCGGAGCCACGACCCCAGGAATCGCTCCGCGAAGCCGTAGGAGCGCGCGGCATCAACGTAGCGAATCCCGGCGTCATAGGCAGCGCTCAGGACCTCGTGCGATCGGCGCTCCAGCGCCTCGACGCTTCGGTCGTGTCCGAGGTCATGCGCGCGGTCGAGCGTGAGATACCCGGGGCGACCCAACGCCGCCAGGCCAAGCCCGATCGGCGTGACCCGCAGCCCAGTCAGGCCCAACGGCCGGAGCGCCATGCTCGAGGCCGCGGATCTGGCTACGGCTGCTTGAGGATCCGCGCCTTTTCCTCCTGGAACTCGGCTTCGGAGAGCACGCCGGACTGCTTCAACTCGCCAATCTGTCGCAACTGCTCGTAGCGATCGCCAGGGGAGGGTGAGGCCGCCGCCGGCGGATTGGGTGCCGCGGTTCCTTGCACGTAGTCGACCGTGGCGGCGATGTCGGACCTGACCAGCTGACCGTTGATGTGGGCCGCAAAGGAGACCGGCCTCTGGTCGCCCGTCTCCACGACGATGGTGGAGAAGCCAATCGCATGCTTCGACAGGGTGACGCGGCGCACGTCGGTGAGCCGGAGGCTGACGGCCGAGCGGCCGGTCAGGTCGCTTGGGCAGACCAGCCGCCGGGTCGTCAGGACAAGCGGCTTGAGCGTAAGGCCCCAGTCCTTCGACGTCCGTACCACGAACTCGTCGTCATCGAGACGAGCTCCTCCGGGCAGCTCGACGTCCGTTATCGAGATCGATATGGGGAAGGACGGCTGCAGGCGCGCAAACGCGGCACGGCGGTGGGCCTCGCGTTCGGCAGCATCGGCCATGCTAACTCGACACCTTTTCCATCTCCCGCGCGCCCAGCGCCGCGGCTGCCACCGCCTCGAGATCGCTGTCGATCGACGCCTCGACTCCGGCGATCACGGCCCCTTCGACGAAGGGTGCGTTGCTGAGGAGCACCCGCCCCTTGCCTTCAGAGAGCTGCTCGATCGCCATCTGGGTGCTGAGCACGGCGCTGCCGAGGTCGACCAGGATCAGCACGCCCTCCGGCCCGCGGACCTCCTCGATCGCGGCCAGGATAGCGGTGGCATCGGTGCCCAGCCGGCCGTCGGCGGTGCCGCCGGAGACCGCGATCTTGACTTTGCCCTGGGTCATCTGGGCGGCGAGCTCGCGGACACCTTCGGCGAGCTGGCGGCTGTGCGAGACCAGCACCAGGCTAACCGTGCCCATACGCCCTCGCCAGGATCTCGATCGGGTGGCCCGACGTCGCTCCGGCCCCGTGCTCGACTTGCATCCGGCAGGTCTCGCAGTCGGCAAGCACCTGATCACTTCCGGCGGCCTTGACCGCTTCGAAGAGGCGGCTGCCGATCTTCATCGAGAGGTCGTACTTCTCGACTTTTACCCCGAACGTGCCCGAGATGCCGCAGCATCCCTCGTCGACCTCCTCGAGCTTCACGCCGGGAATCAAGCGCAGGAGTCGCATGGCCGGGTAGCCGATCCCGTGCGACTTGAGATGACAGGGCGCGTGATACAGCAGGCGCAAGGGGACGTCCTCAAAGTCCGTGTTCAGCTCGCCCGCCTCATGGAGCATCCAGAGGTACTCCATGATGTCGTAGACGCGCGCACCGACGCGCTGCGCCCCGGCGATCTCGAGCAGATGATCGTAGTCGTGCTTCAACATCAGCCCACAGGAGGTGGAGCTGGCCACGATGTCCATCTCCTCGACGACCGGGGTCAGGTGCCTGACGTTCTCCATGCCGTAGCGCTTGGCGAGATCCATGTTCGAATTGACCACCGCGGGGATACCGCAGCATTGCTGGCGCGGGACGACGACCTCGATCCCGTTGCGCTCGAGAACCGCGACCGCCCGCTCTCCGAGACGGCGGTCGTTGTAGTTGACCCAGCACCCATAAAAGTAGGCGACCTTCCGCCGCGGTTTGACGGGTCGGCGGTGTCGCTTGAACCATCGCTCGAAGGTCAAGAATTGATACTTGGGCAGCGGCCGGCGACGGTGGATCCCGACGAACCGCTCCATCAGCACGCGGAACAGCGGGTTGCTGTTGCCGAAGTTGGCGAGCGGGGCAGTCATGCTGCCCAGCTTGCCGAGCAATCTCGTTCGCCCGAGGACCCAGTCCCGCAGGTTGCGCCCTTTCTCGCGGGCGCCCCGGTTCTGGGCACGCCGGATGTATTCCTGGATCGAGACCTGCGACGGGCAGGTCACCTCGCAGAGTTTGCACCCGGAACAGAGGTCGAGCCCTGGAGTGACGGCCGCCTCCTGCGGCGAGCGAAACCGTTCCATGTCCGGGCCGAGGGCCTTGGGACCGCGAAAGATATCGGTGGAGCGAGCAACCGGACAGACGGTATTGCAGGCGGTGCACTTGGTGCAGGCCTCGACCGACGCTTCTTCCTCGACGGTGTCCGTCGTCGGTTCGAATTCTTCGGTGATCACGCGGCCAGCGCCTCCCGCGCTGCCCGGTATCCGGTGGCGATCGCCATCCCGCCTCGCGACTTGGTCCCCGATGGATCGTATCCCGCCATCGCGCCTCCGGCGCAAAAGACATTCCGCGCCAGTGGCTTGCCGCTTTCGTCGGCCGGTTGAAGGCGCTCCGTCAGCGCGTAGCCGACCTGTTCGAACGGTTGGGCGGAGAACAGCGACTCTGCGGTGCGATCCGTCGGGACCTTGTTCCACGCGATTGGCTGGTGGAAGAAGGGATCGCGCACGGTGTGCACGCCGGCACGGAACGCCCCATCGACCCAATCCTCGAGAGCCACGACGTAGGCGGCGGCCTCGACCGGAAGCTCGTGGCCCGCCGCTTTGAGGAGGATGCTGCGGCAGCGCCCGTCCGTGACCTCCGCGGCGTACGCCGGCGCCGCCCAGATGATCTCGATACCGGCCTCCTGCAGGTGCTTGCGAAGCCGATCGAAGAGCCGGAGCGCGATGACCGACGGTGGGACGGTCGGAATCTCGAAGATCGGATGGCCGACAGCCCGCTGAAATGCCGCGAACGTCTCGTTGGGCGTGGTCAGCCCCAGCACGCCGGGCACACCGACACGAACGCCGTCGCCGGTGAGACGCTCTCGTAGCTGGGCGGCAATCGCATCCCGGAAGGTGGCGTTCTCGAAGCTGCGGGCCAGAT
>VBGO01000328.1 GCA_005882525.1 Chloroflexota bacterium | reverse complement strand
GTTTGCGGAGGCGACCGTGCCGAAGCTCACCGTCATCACCCGAAAGGCCTATGGGGGCGCCTACGACGTGATGTCGTCGAAGCACATCGGCGGTGATTTCAACTACGCGTGGCCGGCGGCCGAGATCGCCGTCATGGGGCCCCAGGCCGCGGTCAACGTCATCTTCAAGCGGGAAATTGCGGCAGCCAAGGACCCGGCGAGGAAGGCGGAGCAGCTGGTCGACGACTACAAAGAAAAGTTCGCCAGCCCCTACATCGCGGCGGAGCGTGGCTTCCTGGACGACGTCATCGAGCCCCAGGAGACACGACCGACCCTGATCCGGTCGCTTCACCTGCTGAAGGACAAGCAGGTGGAACGGCCGCGCCGGCGGCACGGAAATATCCCCCTGTGAAGTTTCTCGAGTACCAGGTGAAGGAGCGCTTCAAAGCGGCCGGCGTTCCGGTCCCGGATGGAAGATTGGCGCGCACCCCCGACGAGGCGGCGCTGGCCGCCGGCGCCCTCGGGCCGATCGCTGTCAAGGCGCAGGTCCCGGTCGGTGGGCGCGGTAAGGCGGGTGGCATCAAGCTGGCCAAGACCGCGGCCGACGCCAAGCGGGTGGCTGCCGAGATCCTGGGCATGACGATCAAGGGCTACACCGTCAAAGAGGTGTGGTGTGAGACCGCCCAGGAAATCATTCGCGAGCTCTACCTCGGCCTCACCCTTGACCGCGACGCCCGCAAACCCGTGTTGATCCTGAGCGCTCAGGGCGGCATGGAGATCGAAGAGGTGGCCGATCAACATCCCGAAGCGATCGCCAAGCTCCACCCGGACCCGTGGCGGGGCCCGTTGTCCTTCGAGGTGCGGGACCTCATCTTTCGCGCCGGGCTCGGTCCCCTGCAAGCGCAGCTGACGCCGCTGGTGGTGAAGCTCTATTCCCTAGCGCGGACCTACGACGCGCTCACCATCGAGATCAACCCACTGGCGCTCACCCGCGACGGCGGGCTGGTGGCGGCCGATGGGAAGCTCGAGATCGACGAGAATGCCATGTTCCGCCACAAGGACCTGCATGGGGCCGATGAATCGGAAGAGGATCCGATGGAAGCTGAGGCCAAGCGGCGGAAGCTCACCTACGTCCGGCTGGATGGTTCGATTGGCGTCATCGGCAACGGCGCCGGGCTGGTCATGAACACGCTCGACCTGGTGCAGCGCGAAGGCGGCCGCGCCGCGAATTTCCTGGATATCGGCGGCGGAGCGAAGGCCGAGGTGGTGCATAGCGCACTGGAGCTCCTGGCGAACGATCCCAATGTCAAAGGCATCTTGATCAACATCTTTGGGGGAATCACGCGGGGCGACGAGGTGGCCCACGGCATCATCGACGCCAGCCGCGACCTGAACCTGACCCTGCCGCTGGTCGTTCGGATGACCGGCACTCGCGAGGAGGAGGGCCGGCAGCTGCTCCAGGAGGCGGGGATCACGCCGGCGGCCAGCGCGACGGCCGCCGCGCGGAGCATCGTCGAGCTTTCGGGTGGCTCCCTGCGATGAGCATCCTCCTCTCCCGTGCGAGCCGCGTCCTCGTCCAGGGCCTGACCGGCCGCGAAGGCAGCTTTCACACCGAGCAAATGAAGGCGTACGGAACGAATGTGGTCGCCGGCGTCAGTCCCGGCAAGGGCGGGACCTTAAACCTTGGCGTCCCGGTCTTCGATACCGTCGCCGATGCCAGACGGGAGACCGGCGCTGAGGTGAGCGGGATCTTCGTGCCCGCGCCATTCGCGGCTGACGCCATCATGGAGGCGGCCGCCGCCGGCATCGGGCTGATCGTCTGCATCACCGAAGGCATCCCCCTCTATGACATGGTTCGCGCCCGCGCCTTCGTCGAGGACGCCGGCGCCAAGCTGATCGGGCCGAACTGTCCCGGACTGGTCACGGCCGGCGAGGCGAAGGTCGGCATCATCCCCAACCACATCAACACCGCTGGGTCGGTCGGCATCGTGTCACGCAGCGGAACGCTCACCTACGAGGTCATCCAAGGTCTGAGTCAGGCGGGCGTGGGACAGAGCACGTCGGTGGGAATCGGCGGCGATCCGATCCTTGGACTGTCCTTCGCCGAGGTGCTCCGGCTCTTCAAGGATGACCCGGCCACCCGCGCGGTCGTCATGATCGGCGAGATCGGGGGCAGCGACGAGGAAGCCGCCGCGGAGGCGGTGATCGGTCGGGAATTCGGAAAGCCGGTGATCGGGTTCATCAGCGGGCGCACCGCGCCACCTGGGAAGCGGATGGGCCACGCCGGCGCCATCATCTCCGGAAACACCGGCACGGCGGCCTCGAAGCTCCAGGCATTGAAGCGGGCCGGGGCGCAAGTGTGCGACACCATCGAGGAGGTGGTGGCGGCCGCCGGCGCCGCCGTGGGCCAACCGTCAAGCGCCGCGCACCGCTAAGCCGCCGCCGAGAACGGCAGGCCCGGCCCCAGCCGGCGCCCCGCACCCGAGGCCGGCGCCGCTTTTCCCGGTTGCGGCGCGCGGGTCTCATCCTGTTGCTCGTCGTCGTTGTCTTGACGGTCGTCGCCTACCTGCCAGCGGGAAGCCTGACGGCTGCGGTCCCGCCGCCGCGCTACGGCGAAGCGTCGATGAGCTGGCTGCGCACCAGCAATGGGCAAATCGTCGACAGCTCCGGGCGCAAGGTGTTGCTTCGCGGCTTCAACGACGACGCGCTCGTCTCCTACCCGAAAGACCCGCCCGCGCCGCTCGACGAGATGGACGCCACGCTCATGCAGCAGGCGGGCTTCGACGTCGTCCGCCTTGGGATTGACTGGGCACAGCTCGAGCCTGCGCGCGGCAGGATCGACCAGGCCTATCTCGACCGCGTCGCCGGCGCCGTCTCGATACTGAACCGGCACGGCCTCTACGTGATCTTCGACATGCACTTCCGTCTGG
>VBGO01000340.1 GCA_005882525.1 Chloroflexota bacterium | reverse complement strand
GTAGGTCAACCCCCCAGGGGGCTAGCGTCAGCTGGCAGGATGGGGCCGTGAAACTCCGCGAGCCGCCTGGCTTCATTCTCGACCTCTTCATGGACCGCCTTCGGCAGGGGCTCGAACGGCTTGACCTCGATGCGCCTGCCCTCATAGCGCCAGGTTCCGGCGACGGCGCCATCGACCAGGAACGTCGGCACGGAGTGTGGCGTCTTCGTATTGAAGACCACCGAACCGTTCGAGCGCCTGCGCCAGCGGCAGCGAGGCGCGCTCGAGCAAGAGCTGGCGGGCGAGCAGCGCCCGGTTCAGTTCCCGGGTCGTAAGGACCCGGTCTGGGCGAGCCGTTTAGGTGCTGCTGATCAAGGAAATCGGCCGCACCCGGCCAGTCTAAAGAACCGCTCAGAACTGTGACGGCGCGTATTGCCTAGGCACCTTTCGCCTAGGTCATTTGGAGCAGGACTGCTTACGTTCTTGTAACGAGCATGCAACTTCTTACGGGATCGCGGGCTGAAACTCACACCTTCTTACTTCAGGACGGACATACGAACAAGGTCATCACCATTCCCATGTCCGAACCACTGCGCGTCCTGATCGTTGAGGACCGGCCCGACGATGCCGCCCTCGTCGCAAAGCACCTTCACGACGCCGGTTTCAACGCCGTCTGGGAGCGCGTCGACACGGAGGCCGGATTTGTCGCCAGGCTGCCTACCGGGTTCGACCTGATCATTGCCGACTACAGCCTCCCCCAGTTCAGCGCTCCCCGGGCGCTCGAGATCTTGAAAGGACTCGACCTCGATATCCCATTTATCGTCGTCTCGGGGACCGTCGGTGAAGATGCCGCCGTCGCGGCAATGCGCGGCGGCGCGCACGACTACGTCTTCAAGGGCAACCTTTCGCGGCTGCGACCGGCCGTCGAGCGCGAGGTCCGCGCCGCGGCCGAACGAAAGGCCGCCCGGGCGGCGCAGGGCGACTACCACCGGCGGCTTCGCAGCATCTTTGATTCCGCTCTCGACGGGGTGGTCACGATGGACGCCGACGGTGTGATCACCGACTGGAACCCGATGGCCGAAACCATCTTCGGTTGGCCGCAATCGGAAGCAGTAGGGCGATTGGTGGCGGAAACGATCCTGCCCCTGCGCTACCGCGAGGCCCATCGGCTGGGTCTCCGCCGCTTTCTCGAGACCGGCCAGGGGCCCGTTCTCAACACGCTCCTGGAACTGGAAGGCCTCCATCGCGATGGCCATGAATTCCCGATCGAGCTCTCCATTGGGGCAACTCCATCCGCTCACGGTTTTGTCTTTAGCGCGTTCGCGCGGGACATCAGTGAGCGGCGGCGTGCCGAAGAAGGGCTTCGCCGGCTGGCGGCTACCGTGGCGACCTCGACCGACGCCATCATCTCCGCCGATCTGACCGGCTCGATCTTGAACTGGAATGCCGGCGCCGAGCGGATGTACGGCTACGCGGCCGAGGAAATGATCGGTAAGAACCTCTCAACCATCGTGCCGGAAGACCGGGCGGACGAATTGAGGGCGGCCCTCGAGCGGGTCTGGCGCGGTGAGCAGATCGAGCAGCTCGAAACTGTTCGTCGGAAAAGGGACGGGAGCCTCATGGAAGTCTCCATCAGCCTCGCACCCCTCACCGACGCGCACGGAAACGTGATTGCGACGACCGGCATCACGCGCGATGTGAGCAGCGTGAAACAGGCCGCGCTCGCACTCCGAGCCAGTGAAGAGCGCTATCGGCGTATCGTCGAAACCGCGTTCGAGGGCGTGTGGATCATCGATGGCAGCAATCGAACAACGTTTGTCAATCGCCGCATGGCGGACATGTTGGGCTATAGCCCCGAGGAGATGCTGGGGAAACCCGTCCTGGCATTCATGGACGCGGATGCCCAGGATGCCTTTGTCGCCAACGGCGACGGGCGCCGTCAGGCCCACCAAGCTGAGCACGAGTTCCGCTTCAGACGAAAAGACGGGACGGAGCTCTGGGTGCTGCTCGAGTCAAGCGCGAATAGCGAAGCGTCAGGCCCATACCAGGGATCCCTGGCGATGGTGACGGACGTCACCGAGCGCCGGCGCACGCAGAAAGCGCTCGAGCATCAGGCTCTCCACGACGCGCTGACCGGATTGCCGAACCGGCTCCTGCTGGCCGAGCGGTTGGGTCAGGCGCTGGATGCGGCGGGGGCCGCGCACGAGCAGGTTGCCGTCCTCATCCTCGACCTCGATCACTTCAAGGAAGTCAACGAAACCTTCGGTCTGCCGGCCGGTGACCGCCTACTGGAGCAGGTTGGGCCGCGGCTTCGGTCGGAGATTCGACGCGAGGACATGGTCGCCCGGCTCAGCGGTGACGAGTTCGCGGTACTGCTGGTGAATACGAATCCGACGGCGGTGACGGTCGCGGCCGCCCGCCTCCTCGGTGCGCTGGACCGGCCCTTCGAGGTGGAGGGGCAGCACCTCGACGTCGCCGTCAGTATCGGCATCGCGATCTCCCCGGAGGACGGTGATGACCCTCAGACGCTGCTGCGCCGCGCGGACATCGCGCTCTTCGTCGCCAAGCAGCCGCGAGGCGCCTTTGTGCGATTTGCGCCCGAACATGAACGGCAGGGTGCGAGCAGGCTCGCCCTGATGGCCGAGTTGCGAGAGGCGCTGCAGAAGGACGACCAGCTCTTCCTGCAGTTTCAACCGTTGGTGAGACTTCGCGATCGCCGCCTGGCGGGTGTCGAGGCCCTGGTCCGCTGGCGACACCCTCAGCGTGGGCTGGTGCCGCCGTTGGAGTTCGTGCCGTTCGCGGAGAAGACGCGGCTGATCAAGCCGCTGACCCGTTGGGTGCTGGGCTGCGCGCTGCGACAGTCGGTCGCCTGGAATCGAGGTGGACACGCCATCCCGGTTTCGGTGAACATTTCTATGCGTGACCTGGTCGATCCCGAGTTTCCGGAGATGATCGCGACGCTCCTTCACGCCACACAAGCGTCGCCGTCTTTGCTGGTTCTCGAGGTCACGGAGAGCCTCATCATGACCGAGCCCGAGCGAGTCATCAACACGCTGTCCGAGCTCTCGCAGCTCGGGGTCCGGCTGGCGGTCGATGACTTCGGCACCGGCTACTCCTCCCTCGCCTACCTGCACCGGCTGCCGGTCCAGGAAATCAAGATCGACAAGTCATTCGTCGCGGCCATGACGGGCGAAGGGAGCCGGGCCAAGATCGTGCGCGCCTCGGTCGAGCTCGGTCACAGCCTGGGGCTCGAGAGCGTCGCCGAGGGTGTGGAAGACGCCCGCACCTGTGGAAGACGCCCGCACCTG
>VBGO01000339.1 GCA_005882525.1 Chloroflexota bacterium | reverse complement strand
GATGGGACCAACAAGCCGTACCGCATGAAGGTCCGCCCGCCCTCCTTCTGCAACCTCCAGCCGCTGAAGAAGCTGGTGCAGGGTGTCCTACTGGCGGACGTGATCGCCATCATGGGCAGCATGGACTTCATCCTGGGAGATGTCGACCGCTGATGGCGTTAGCGAAGCCGACCGTCGAGCGCATCACCGACCTGGCGGCCCGCTATCCATCGAAGCAGTCCGCCATCATTCCGGCGCTCTGGGCAGTCCAGCACGAGCAGGGCTACGTCACCGACGCCGCGATGGCGGAGATCGCGCAGCTGCTCGGGCTGCCGCCCTCGCTGATCGAGGCGACCGCGTCCTTCTACTCGATGTTTCTCACCCGGCCGGAGGGTCGCCACGATGTCGTGATTTGCGTCAACGCGCCCTGCATGCTGCGCGGCGCCGATGAGATGGCCGCCTATCTCGCGCGAGCGGTCGGCGTCCGGGACGGCCAGACCAGCGCCGACGGCGCCATCACCTGGCACTCGACGATCGAGTGCCTGGGCGCCTGCGGCGGCGCGCCGATGATGCAGGTCGATCACGGGTTCGAGGAAAACCTCACCCCGGAACGGATCGATGCCGTCGTCGAGCGGCTACGCCGGGAGCCGGCGCCGCACGGCACCGAGCCGAAGAGGGCCGAAGCGGTGCCGCCCGTCAAAGGCGAGAAGGTACGGTCCGGCGCACAGGGCGCGCGGCCGCGCGGCAAGAAGGCGCAGACCTGATGGGGATCAAGCCGGTCCTCACCAAGGATTTCGCGACCGAGAACCTGCAACAACTGGGCGTCTACGAGCGGACCGGCGGCTACGCCGGGTTCAAGAAAGCGCTCGAGATGCAACCCGACGAGCTGGTCGAGATGGTGAAGAAGAGCGGGCTGCGCGGTCGGGGCGGGGCCGGTTTTCCGACCGGCAACAAGTGGAGCTTTCTGCCCAAAGGCGTGTATCCCCGGTACCTGGTCTGCAACGCCGACGAGAGTGAGCCGGGCTGCTTCAAGGACCGCTACCTGATGGAAAAGAGCCCGCACCAGGTGCTCGAGGGGATCCTGATCGCCAGCTACGCGATCGGCTGCAACCTGGCCTTCATCTATATCCGCGGTGAGTACCTCCCGCAGCACGATGCCCTGGAGGCGGCCATCGAGGAGGCGCGCCAGGCCGGATACCTGGGCAAGAACGTGCTGGGCAAGGGCTACGACATCGACGTCATCCTCCACCGCGGCGCCGGCGCCTATATCTGCGGCGAAGAGACCGCGCTGCTGACCTCGCTGGAGGGGTATCGCGGCGAGCCTCGGCTCAAGCCGCCCTTCCCGGCGATCAAGGGCCTCTACGGCAAGCCGACCGTCGTCAACAACGTCGAGACCGTGGCCAACCTGCCGCACATCGTCCTCAATGGGGCTGACTGGTTTGCGGCGATGGGGACGCCGACCGGGAAGGGGACCCGGGTCTGGTGCATGAGCGGACATGTCAACCGGCCGGGGAACTACGAGTTGGAGAATGGCACGCCGATCCGCGAGCTGATCGAGGAGCATGGCGGCGGCGTCTGGAAGAACCGCAAGCTCAAGGCCTTCCAGCCGGGCGGCGCCTCGATGATGGTGCTGCTACCGGAGCATCTCGACGTGGGCCTGGACTTTGACGCGATCCAGAAAGCCGGCTCGCTGGCCGGAGCTGGTGCGATGGTCGTGATGGACGAGACCACCTGCATGGTCGACGCGGCTCGCCGCTACGTCAAGTTCTTCTACCACGAGAGCTGCGGCAAGTGCACGCCCTGCCGGGAGGGCACCTTCTGGATGGCGAATCTCTTCGACCGTTTCGAGGCCGGCGACGCGAAGCCGGGCGATGTCGACCTGCTGCTCGACATCGGGTACAGCATTGATGGCCGCTCCTTCTGTCCCCTCGGGGATGCCTCGACCTGGTTTCCGCGGAGCGTCATCAAACACTTCCGCGATGAGTTCCAGGAGCACATCTCGGAAAAGGGCTGCCCCTTCAAGAAGACGGTGCAGGAGGCGGTGGCGTAGTGTCCACCGTGCAGACCGACCAGGTCACCGTGACGATCGACGGCCAGTCGGTCACGGTGCCGAAGGGCACCCTGATCCTCGACGCCGCTAAATCGATCGGCATCGACATCCCGATCTTCTGCTCGCATCCGAAGATGGCGCCGGTCGCCGTCTGCCGGATGTGCCTGGTGGAAGTCGAGAAGATGCCGAAGCTGCAGCCCGCCTGCGCGGTGTACGTCGCCGACGGCATGGTCGTCAGGACCACGACCGAGCAGGTTGGCAAGTACCAGAAGGGCGTCCTCGAGTTCCTGCTGATCAACCACCCCCTCGACTGCCCGATCTGCGACAAGGGTGGCGAATGCCCGTTGCAAGACCAGACCTATCAGTATGGCCCGGGCGCCAGCCGCTTCGAGTTTCAGAAGGCGCACTTCGACAAGGCGGTGCCGCTGTCGGACAAGATCGTCCTTGACCGCGAGCGCTGCATCCTCTGCTGGCGCTGCACTCGGTTCAGCGAGGAGATCTCAGGGGAGCGCGAGCTGGCGCTGATCCAGCGAGGCGTCCATACCATCATCGGCACCTTCAATGACGAGCCG
>VBGO01000338.1 GCA_005882525.1 Chloroflexota bacterium | reverse complement strand
ACCTGCGGCCCAGCCCGCAGGCGGTCGGCAAGCGAACCCTGCAGGGCACCCGGGACGCGATACGCACGGTGATCCGCTATCGGAATGGCGTGCTCAACGGCAAGGGCGCCAGCCTGCTCGACGGATACATGGAAGACCTGGCGACCGACCGGATCTATCGCTACATGATTGCGCAGCGGACCCTGCACCAGGTCAAAGTTCCGAACGCCGAGGGAAAGGAGGTGACGCACTCACGGGAGCTGGTCTCCCATCTCTTCGATGAAGAACTCGACCGCCTCCTCCGGGAGTCGACCACCAACGGGGGTACCGCGGCGGCCGACAGCTATCGCAAAGCCCGCGATCTCAGCGAAGGGATGGTCCTCGGCGTCTTGCAGGCCCAGGGCGTCCCCCTTCGGGACCGCAGTTAGTCGGCGCTCGGCTCAGACACGTACCGAACGACAACGTCGAGCGGGACATGGGCGTGGTACGCGAGGAACCGTCCGAGCCCGAGGATATTCGCGGTCACCGGATCGCGTCCCGACTCAGGCGCAACCCGCGGCTGAGCTGGCAGACGCAAGGGTTCGTCAGCGTTCGACTCGAGCTTGACCCTAGCGCAAAATGGGGGAGGCGTCTGCAACCACAACGTATCGGTGCTGCCGCGGCCGGTTTTCCATTGCGCGTTGTCGATCTCCAGGTGGTCGACCGCAAACTCGGCTTCCCAGGCCGGGAGCCCGGCGAGGGCGTCCCGCCGCAAAAGCCAATGGTCAGAAACCACCCAGGATGTTTGCACTGCGGCGCCGACCGCCAGCTTGACCAGGTAATAGGCGAGGAGCAACGCACAAATCACGGCGAACAAGCCTCCTCCGGCACGGATCGCGAAAACCTGCCATCCCAGGAAAAGCAGGGCGAGCGCTGCCAATAGCAGCCCCTTACCCACCGGGATCCTGGGAAAGGCGATTTCGACCGCGCCATCGCGTGACGTACCCGCCGCGTAACCCGGCGGAGGAGCATGCGAGGCGACGTCGATCGTGTAGGGCAGCGGCGGGCCTTTGCTCCGCCCGGCGATTGCGTCTTTAAACCATCCCAGATCGACTTCCAACCCGCCCAACTCAATGACCATCGTCGTGTCCCTCCTGTTTGTATTGGCTGATCACGGCCCGAGCGTAGAAGGGAAAGCGGGTCGCTCCAAGCGGGAAAAGGCCCATTCGGTACGCATGCGGGTACGCCTCGCCGGCGGAAGGGACCGCCTCGCGCAGGACAAAGTGGGCGCGCCCCTAGGGCTTGGTGTCAGCCGCCTGGCGGACATACCAGGCGGCAATCTCCTCGCGCGAATGGACGCTGAGCTTGTACATGATGTTGGCGATGTGCTTGTCGACCCCTCGCTCCCGGACCGTCGGTACCAGCTTCCTGCCGATCTCCTTGTTACTGAGGCCTAGCGGGGTAAAGCTCGCGACCTCGAGCTCCCGCTGGGTCAGCCGGCTACCGCGGATCGGGTGCCCCTTGAGCCGGGGCGGCTCCACTGGTCCGGGGGCCTTTGGCCGAGGCCATGCAACGCCGGCACCGATCTTGACGGCGAGCACCGCAACGGCGACGCCGGCGGCCTCCAACGGGGTCACGTGCAACGCGAGATTGACCAAACCGGTCGCGACCGCCAGCAGCCAGCCGAGCGGATCGCGTACTTCGCGAAGCGCGGCGGTCATCAGAAGTTTGACGTGACCGCGGCCAGGGCACGGACCAGGCTTGGTGGATCCGAGGCGTCGTAATAGGCACCCTTCCCTGCCAGAGCGATCAGCCGCAATACCTGGCGATCCGGATTCGTGCCGTACGCGACGGTGAACACATGAACGCCGGGGACCTGGCGGGCCACGGCGCTGAGATCCGCAAGGGTGGTGAAACGATCGACATCAGCCGGGTCGCTGCTCCGGCCAGCGCTCAGGAGGAGCACGGCATTGATCCGGGACGGATCGACGCTAGTTTTCAGCTTGGACACGGCCGCCGCCACGGTTTGATACAGCGCAACGCGATCCACCGACGGGTGCGTCGCGCCGAGGGCCGCCCGCAACTCCGATCGGTGCGCCTCGAGCAGTTGGAGTGGCACCAGCTCCACATACGGCTGGGTGCTCCCAGCGGCAGCGGGCAGGGCCCATGCCCCGGCCATGTCGTCGCCGGCCATTAGCGTCAGACCCGCGTCAATGGATTGGGCGAGTTTTTTCGAGTGCGCGTCCCCCGCGAGGGCCGACCGGTCGATCACGACCAGCACTCGAGCCCGCTTGCGTAGCCCATTCCACGACGACTGGACGTCGGCAATCACCTTCGCGGTCGGAAGTTCCAGGTAGGCGCCCGGACGGTCTGGCAGCATCCCGTTCCCCTCGTTGATCACCGGGCCGGGCGTTCCTCGCTGGTCGCGAAAGCCGGCGGCCTGAAAACGGCTCTGGATGTCGGGCCTCGACAGGTACCGAAGAAAGACCTGCGCCGCCTGCTGCTTGGCGGACGTCACCCAGGGCGCGCTGAGGACGGCGTAGGGATGGTCGGCCGCGAGTGTCCCCTCCTTCGGATAGATCGCGACCAGGGGCACCTTCGGCAGCGGATGCTTACCAAGCTTGGTCGGATCACCGGTCGGATTGCCCTGGTTGTAGTCCCAGATCTGCTTTT
>VBGO01000089.1 GCA_005882525.1 Chloroflexota bacterium | reverse complement strand
GCCGCCGTCGCCGACGCCCGGGCGGCGCTGCTCGAGCTGGGGGGCCGCGAGTCGACTGTGATCGCCGCCGCCATCGAGGGGCTGCCCTCGGTGCCGGCCTTTCGCGTGATGGCCACCGCCTCCCAGGCGGCTCGCCCGCAGTGGGCCGGCCTGGTCGACGACCTCTTTGAGCGGCCGTTGCTGAAACAGGCCAGGGCCGGCCTGCGCAACGCCTTGATGTCGACCCTGACCGGCGACACGCTCTATCGCAACGTCTTTTTCTCCTTCGCGGACGCGGTGATCCTCTGGCATTACGGCTACACGCAGGAGCGCACCGGCGGCGGCCGGCTCGATGCCGCCTACCGCGCCATGCACCGGCTGCTGGCCGGCGCCGACGACTTCATGGATACGCCGGTGCCACCCGAACCCGACCTCGTCTACTTTCACCGGTTGCGGCGCATCCGCCTGACCCGCGACAACGCCTACCCGTTACTGCGCCGGGCGGGCCGCCTGCTCGGCACCGTCGAGGCGGAGGTCACCGACGAGCGGCTGCATGCGGTCCGCGGCAGCATCCTCACGAGTTATGTGACATTCAGCGCCCAGGTGATCGCGATGGCCCGCGCCCTGCGGGCGGACCGCCAGGCGATCGACCGGAGTGACGTCGTGAGCGGGCTGCGGGCGATCACGACGCTGATGCGGACTCCGCCGAGCGCGCTGTCGGCCTGAGCAGGGGCAGGCTCACCCCGAACCCAAGCATTGCGAGGGCCCCGACCAGCATCGGCAGGAGAGCGAACCGGAAGTGACCGCTCCAGTCCCAGGCAACGCCGCCCAGCGCCGGGCCGAAGAAGGCCGCTCCGTAGCCGACGGTGAACATGAAACCGCTGGTGCGTGCGACCTCCGAGGGTGTGAACAGGGCCGGCAACCCCAGGTTGAGGATGAAGGCGAGACTGCTGGTGGCGCCGGCCAGGCCCGCCCAGAACGGCGCCGTGCCGGCGGGCGCCAGCGCGTAGCCGGTCACGGCGACGACCGATCCAACCCCGGCGACGACGTACGGCCAGCGACGTCCCAGCATCGCGTCGCCGCGCAGCGTTAGCCAGAAACTGACTGGAAGTTGCATCACGTTCAGCGCGCCGAGCGTCAAGGGAATCAAGCCGTGGGCGTGCCGCGCGTCGAGCGTGTCGGGAATCCAGCTGTTCATCCCGAAATAGACCAGGCTGGCCCCGCCCATCAACAAGCCGACCCGGAGCATCCGTCGATTCCGCCAGTCAGGCAGCCATGTCCCGGCGGTGGCGACCGCCGCTTCGGACCCCGGGGTCAGCATCAGCCACAGCACCAGCACGATGGCGGCCGGCACCGCCCACGCCGCCAGCGCCACCTGCCAGCCAAAGGGCGCCAGCAAGAGTGGCAGGGTGATGCTGGCCGCGCTCACTTCACCGACCAGCAGGCAGTTCGAGTAGATCGCAATTGCCCGTCCGATCCGGGTGGGAAACCAGGCCTGGGCCAGGCTGGGCATCGCCGGTTGCGCCAACGCGACCCCGAGCGCGAAGACCACGGTGAAGGCGAAGAGCATCGCCGCGCTAGGAACGGCGCCCCGCGCGGCCGCCCCGAGCGCGACCAGGGCCAGTCCCACGGCCACCGCCCGGCGCGCACCGATACGGCTGACCAGGTAGGCGCCCGGAATCGCTCCGGCCGCCATCAACAGCACCGGCAAGGAGGTCAAGAGCCCCGCGGCACTGTAGGAGAGCGAGAGCGCCTGGTGCAGGGCAGGCAGGGTGGGCGGGACACCGAGGATCACGGATCGCAAATTGATCCCGACCAGCCAGAGCAGGACGAGCGTCAACCCCGGACGCAAAAGCGAACCGGGTTTAGAGGCCGCCGACGGGTAACTCCTCGATCAGGATGGTCGGGCTGCCACAGAAGCCGCCCGCGAACATGAAGCGGAGGTCGCTCGCCACCGCCACCACTTTCTTGAGCAGCGCGATGACGTTGCCGGCGACGGTCAGTTCCTTGACCGGCCGGGTCAGGCGGCCGTTCTCGATCCAGTGCCCGGTGAGCCCCAGCGAAAACTCACCCGAGACCGGGTTGACGGTGTTGAGCCCGGAGAGCTGCGAGACGTGCAACCCGCTGCCGACGCGCGCCAGCAGCGCGTCCCGTGAAAGCTCGCCGGGCTGGAGCACCAGGTTCGAGACGCCCACCTCCGGCACGCTCTTGTAGGAGCGGACCGCGCTCCCGGTCGACTGGCCGTTCGTGCGCCGGGCGGTGTAGGTGTTGTGAAGGTAGCCCTTGAGAACTCCTCCGGCGATCAGCTCGTTGCGTCCGGCCGGGACCCCCTCGCCGTCGAAGGGACGGCTGGCCAGGCCTTCCGGAAGGCGGGCGTCATCGGTGATGGTCACGATGCCGGCGGCCACCGGCTCACCCACCTTGCCGGCCAACAGGGAACGCCGCTTGATCACCGCATCGGCGCTGAAGGAGCTGGCCAGCACGCCAAGGATCATGGCGGCCGCATGCGGGTGCAGCACCACCGGGACGCTGGCGGTCGGCACCGGCCGCGCGCCCAGCAAGCCGGCTGCGTTCTCCACCGCTTCCTTGACTACGCCGGCGAGGTCCAGCTGGTCCATGTCGCGGCCGTGCGTAAAGGCAAAGCCGGACTGCATTTCGGCGTCTCGCTCGGCGATCGTCTCCAGCACGCCGTAGGCCACCGTCCGCTCGAACGACGCGTGCAGGCCGCGGCTGTTGGCGATCTCGACCTTGCCGCTGCCGTCGCTGTAGACCGCGTCGCTGACCCGTCGCACCCGGGGATCGAGGGAGGTCGCCCGCCGCTCCATCTCGAGCGCGAAGTCGATCTTCCGCTGCGGGTCGGTGCGGGCGAGCCCCGGTGAGGCGAGCCCGGTCAACGGTTCGACGGGCTGCGGCTCCGGTAGCACGTTCGCCTCGTCGGTGTGGTTGTAGCGGCCGTTGAGAAGCGCCTCATCGACGAGCTGGTCCAACGCATCGGGCTCGAAGTCGGAGGTGTAGGAAAAGCCGACCCGGTGTTCACGAAAGGTTCGAAGTCCGATGCCCCGGCTTTCCGCGGACACCAGGGACTCGATCTCACCTTTGTAAACCCGGACGGTGAACTCCGTCCCGCGGGAGAGATAGAGCTCGGCGTCTTCCGCCCCGCGCTCTTTACAGCGCGCCAGGAGCCGCTCCGCGATCGGGTTCACGGCCGCATGGCCCCGGCCGGAACGACGCCGGTGCCGCCGACGGTCAGCTCCGAGATCCGGATCGTCGGTTGGCCGACACTCACGGGAACGCCCTGTCCTTCCTTTCCGCAGGTCCCGGGGGCGAGCTTCAGATCGTTGCCAACCATATCGATCCTGTGGAGCGCTCGCGGCCCGTTGCCGACGATGGTGGCGCCGCGCACCGGCCGGCCGATCCGGCCGCCCTCGACCAGGTAGCCCTCGGTTACGGCGAAGACGAAATCGCCGGTGGTCACATCGACTTGCCCGGCGCCGAGCTTCTTCGCGTACAGCCCACGCGGCGTCGCTGCGATGATGTCATCTGCGGAGTGCGCGCCGGCGCCGATGAAGGTATTCGTCATCCGCGGGATCGGCAGGTGCTGGTAGGACTGGCGGCGGCCATTCCCCGTCACCGAGTGGTTTTGTTGGCCGGCGCGCAGCCGGTCGTACATGTAGCTGACCAGGACGCCGTCCTGGATCAGGACGTTGCGGCGGGTGGGCACGCCCTCGTCATCGACAGTCAGCGTCCCCCAGCGGCTGGGCAGGGTGCCGTCGTCGACCGCGGTGACGATCGGGCTGGCGACCGGCTGGCCGATTTTGCCGGTGAAGACGGTGGAGCCCTTGCCAACGAAGTCGGCCTCGAGTCCATGACCGCAGGCCTCGTGGAACAGCACGCCGCCGAATTCGTTGCCGATGATGACCGCCATTTGGCCGGCCGGCGACGGCGCCGCGTCGAGAAGCGCGACCGCCCGCTCGGCGGCCGCCCGTGCATATTCGGCGGCCGATGTGTCATCGAAGAATTCGAAGCCGCGCTGCATGCCGGGCGCCTCCATCGCGGTTTGGATCTCGCCGCTGCGCTCGGCGACGGCGTGCACCATCAGGCGGACCCGGGTACGGGAGTCCGCGTGACGAATCCCTTCCGAGGTCGCCACCAGCACGTCCTGCGCACTCTGGCCGTAGCCGACCGCGACCTGTTTGATGGCGCCGCTCACCGCCCGGGCGGCCTGGTCCGCTTCCAGCAAGAGCTCGATCTTTGCCTCAGGCCCGACCGCGTCCGGTGGCACCTCGATCCGCTGTAGCTGGCGCGGCGTCCCGCTCAACTCTCCGAAGGCAAATCGTCCGCCGCCGCGCCGCCCGACCTGCGCCGCCAGGTCCGCGGTCTTGAGCAGCCCACCCTCCGAAAGGTCCTCCGTGTAGACGTAGCTCACCGTGCCCTGATGGATGATGCGGAGCCCAGCCCCCAGGTCATTGCCGGAGCTGACCCGCTGGACTTTGCTCTCCTCGACACTGATCGATTGGTTGTGTTTGCGTTCGACGAACAGCTCGACGAAATCGGCGCCGGATCGCTGCGCGCGCTTGATCACGCTGTCCACGAGGGATTGGTCGAGCAGCGGCATCAGCTTGAGTGTACCGGCCTTTTCCGCCGTCCTGACTTTTCAGGTGGTAACAGTCGCATCAGCTCCTCAGCGACGGCGTCGAGCGGCTTGACGTTGCCCTCGGCTCGACACAGGATGAGCGCGCCTTCCATGCCGGCCAGCGTGGCCATCGCGATTGGCTTGGCGCGACGCGAGGGAACACCGGCGGCCTCGAGCTGCTCCGCGAGCAGGGCGGCCCAGGATCGAAACGTCGCGCGCACGAGCTCGATCAGGCCCGTCTCGTCGGGCACCGTATCGATCGCCACGCCGGCGACCACGCAACCGGCGGTGCCGCCCGAGGCGACCACTGTCCGGCGCCATACGTCGATGAAGCGTTCCAAAACATCCGATGGGCGCGAGGGGGCACCGGCGCGAAGGTGAGCGAGCAATCGCTCGGAGGTCCATCGGATCGCGTCCTCGGCGATTTGCTTCTTCCCCTCGGGAAAATGGTGATAGATGGAACCGCGCGGTGCCCCGCTGTCGGCGAGCACGTCCGAAAGTGACGTTGCGCTCACACCACGCGAACGAATGAGCGAGGCAGCGCTGCGGACCATGCTCGCGCGGCTATCGGTCGCCATCAACCGCCCACTTGACTATGACGCTCATCATAGTGCATGATGGAGGCCGCTATGACGACCATCATAACCGTTTGAGGAGACTACCAATGCCAATGATTGACGTTTACGCCGTCGAAGGAACATTTGGCGACAAGCATGCACTCGCGAAGGACCTCGCGGCTGCGGTGATGAAGTGGGAGCAGGTACCCAATCTCGCGCTCTTCCGCAACAATACGGCCGCTTTCATCCACGAGCTCGCGGCCGACTCGCTGTCCAACGTGGTGGGCGAAACCACCTACGTTCGCGTCCAGGTCCTGACGCCGGTCGGCGTTCTCGATCGCACCAAGCAGCTGGGCGTGGTCAAGGAACTGACGGACATCGTTGCCGCCGCCGCCGGTGACCCCACGTTGACTGACCGAACCTGGGTGTTACTCACCGAGTCGCCCGAGGGCGGCTGGGGGGTCAACGGACACGCCAACACCGGTGCCGACCTGACGGCGGCTGCCCGCGCCGAGCTCGCCGCCGTTGCACAGAAGCCCGCTAAGTAGCGGGCTTCTCCCTCCTGCGGGAGGTCAGGGTGGGGGGTTACTCACCGGTTCACGGACGAGGGTGATCACCCACAGCCCAAGCAGCGTGAGTACCCCGGCGGTGGCGATGAACACGGCGGGATAGCCGAGACTGGCCGCCAGGGTCGACCCGAGCAGGGGCCCGATCGCGTTGCCGACCGCGGTCGCGCTGCTTGTCAGGCCGTAAGCGGAGCCGCGTAGCTCGGGCGGCGTGGAGAGGCCGACGATGGCGTTGGTGGCCGGGATCAGCACGCCGAAGAAGATGCCGAGCCCGGCGCGCAGCAGCAGGAACTGGCCGATGTTCGCGACAAATGCCTGCGGCAGGAAGAAGAGCGCCGCGCCGAAGCAGGCGAGGATGAGGATCCGCCGGTAGCCGGAGCGATCGACGAGCCGGCTGTAGAAGAGGGCGGCCAGCGCGCTGAATACCGCCGTTGCCCCGAACGCCAGGCCGGCGTAGAGCTTGACCGGGTCGCTGGCCGATGAGAGCCGCTCGACGAACAACGGCAAGATGGGAAACACGATGGCCGAGCTCAACTGCACCAGCAAGAGCGTCACCATCAGCGGCATCAGGATCGGCGAGCGCAGTCCGATGCCCATTGTTTCGATGAAGCCGGGCCGCTTCGTCAGGGTCGGAGGGGTGAAATGCTCGTGGACGAACTGCCAGACGAAGATCCCGGCGACGGCGAGCATCGCCCCGGCGACGAAGAACGTCCCGCGGATCCCCACCGCCTGGGCGATCAGGCCACCCAGCACCGGGCCAGCCGAGATCCCGACGTAGACGCTGGTCTGCAGCAACCCCATGCTCCAGGCGAGCCGCTCCCGCGGAACGATGCTCGCCACCAGCGCGGTCGCCGCGGCGATGGTGCCCGTGAAGATCCCCTGGAGGATGCGCAGCACCAGGAACTGCTCCACGTTCTGCACCAGCCCCATCAGGGCGATGATCAGGCCGCCGACGAGCATCGAGCGAAGCACCATGATCTTGCGGCCGTGCCGGTCGGCCAGCGCGCCCCAGATCGGGCTGAAGATGGCCAGCGAAATGCCGGTGCTGGTGACGAGCGCACCGGACCAGAAGACGACGGCGCTGTCCGGGCTGACACCGATTTCCTTGAGGTAGAGCGGCAGGAACGGCAGTACGAAGCCGAAGGCCAGCATCGCGGTGGCCTGGGCGACGCACGTCACGTAGAGGCTGGTCCGCCAGCTGGGGCTCACGGCCCCGGACACGTGACTTGGCCGCGCCGGGATCAGCCGCGGTCTAAATCGCGTCGGATTCGGCTAGCCCGCTCCGCGGGCGTAGGAATGCAACCCCACGATCCAGAGGTTGACGGCGTAGAGGGTCACCATGATGGAGACGAATCCGGCCGTGGCGATCAGCGCGGTGCGCCGCCCCCGCCAGCTGCGAAGACTGTGCGAGTGCAGGTAGATCGCGTAGACGATCCAGGTAATGGCGGCCCAGGTTTCCTTCGGATCCCAACCCCACCACCGCCCCCAGGCATGCTCGCCCCAGATGGCGCCCGCCATGGTGCCGAAGGTCCAGATCGGGAACCCGAACAGGATGGCACGAAAGGTCAACCGGTCGAGGGTCTCGAGTGAGGGCAACCGGGCGGCGATGGCGGAGCCGTTCAGCCAGGACTTCACGCTGCGACTCCGGTCTTTGACCAGATAGAGGGCCGCGAAGACAAAGCTCGAGACCAGGATGCCGGAGGAGGCCATCATGCTGGTCACGTGGATCTTCAGCCAGTAGCTCTGCAGGGCCGGCACCAGCGGCTCGGGTGACTGATAGAGGCCAAACCCGATTCCCATCAGGGCCACCACCACGAAGAGGGCGAGGCCGCCACCCAGCGAGGCGACCGGCCAGCGCACCGTCATCAACAGGAAGACCGTGACCGCGACCAGGGCCAGCATCGAGCTGTACTCGTACATGTTGGCCAGCGGGTAGTGACCATCCGCGAAGCCGCGGGCCACGATGGCACCCAGGTGCAGCAGTGCGCCCGGACCGACCACGGCAATCGCGAGCCAGCGCAAGGCCTCGCGGCGGTACGCGAAGTAGGCGAAGTAGAGGAACATCCCACCCACGTACATGACCATCGCCGCGAAGTAGAGGTGCAGCGACAGATCGGCCACATTCCCCTGGACAAGGTCGCCCCGGACGATCGCGAAGGCGAGCAGATAGAACGCCAGCGGGAGGAGTCGCCAGAGCGCCGGCCCGCGCCGGGCCGCGAGAACGCCGGCCCTAATTTCGTCCGTGACCGTGGCCCGTGCCATCTCAGGCCTCGACGGGCCGCTTGGCGGCGGACGCGACCGGCGTCAGCGGGATCATCTGCATCGCATCATCACGAAAGCGGACCCGCTGGAAGGTGATGCAGTTGACCGGGCAATGGTCTTCACAGATTCGGCAATTCGTGCAGCGGTCGTAGTTCACGAGAATCTTGCCGGCTTTGCCGCCGAACTCCTCGCCGAGCACGGTGTTGCAGATCTCGACGAAACCCCCGCTCGAGGTGTCACGGTTCTCGCCGTAGACGACCACGTCCAGCGCCTTCTCCGGGCAGACGTCGTCGCAGGCCCCACAGAGAATGCAGGTCGACTCGTCGACATGGTGGACGGTGTCGCATTGGAAGCAGCGGAGCGCGGCGGTGATCGCTTGCTCGTCATTCCAGGGGAGCTCGACGGGGGTCATGTCCATCCGTTTCTCCGCCGGAAGGATGGGCGGCTCCTCGCGGTTGTAGTAGTCCGCTTCGCGATGGTCGTCGGTCGTCTCGATGACGGTCAGCGGTTTGGCGTCGCGCGGGACCGAGGCGCCGAGGAACTCGTTGATCGAACGCGCAGCCCGATGACCCCAGGCGACGGCATCGACGATGAACGACGGACCCTGGACGCTGTCCCCGCCTGCAAATAGCTTCGCCACCTTCGTGTGCGCGCCAGTGTCGGCCTCCATCAGCTTGCGCGGCGTCAGCGGCACGCCCTGGTCCTGGGGGAAGTCCATGATCTGGCCGGACGCGAAGATGGCGTACCGGCAGGGGATCACGTGCTCGGTCCCGGGCAGTTTCTGCACGGTGTTGATCAGCAGCTTGCCGCTCTCCGGATCGAATTCCAGCTTGTTCTCGTCGACCCGGATGAACTCGACGCCGTTGACGTGGCCGCTCGAGTCGCCTTTGATCGCGTTCACGATGACGCCGGTGTGCAGCGTCAACCCGATCTCGCGGGCTTCCACCAGCTCGTTGCCGAAGGCGGGCAGGCGGTCGGCCGGCTCGATCGACACCATCCACACCTTGCGCGCGCCGGTCTTGATGGAGGTCTGGGCGGCATCGGTGGCGACCGCACCGCCGCCGATCACGACCACGTCACCGCCACGCGGGAAATTGTCCGGGACGATGTCGTAGGAGCGCACCCGCAGGAATTCCATCGCCGAAATGACCTCCGGCAAATCGGAGCCGGGCACCGGCAGGATGCGTCCCGTCATCATCCCCACCGAGAGGAAGACGGCGTGGTAGTCGTTGAGCAATTGCTCGAGCTTCAGATCCTTGCCCACATTCTTGTTGAGGAAGATGTTGACCCCCATGTCGACGATCATCTGGATCTCCCAGTTGAGTTGGTCGAGGTCGAACCGAAAATGGGGGATGCTGGCCGAGAGCAGGCCACCCAGCTTGGCCTCGCGCTCGTAGAGGTCCACGCCGTACCCCATCAGCCGGAGATCCTGGGCCGCGGTCATCCCCGCCGGGCCCGAGCCCACGACGGCGACCCGCTTGCCATTCTCGGGCGCCCGCTGCCAATCGATCGTCACCCGACGAGCCCAGGCGTAGTCGGTGGCAAAGCGCTTGAGGGATTTGATCGAGACCGCGTTCTCCGGTCCCTGGACCCAGCCCCGCTTGCAGTCGGTTTCGCAGGGATGGTTGCAGAGCCGGCCCAGCATCGAGGGAAACGGATTGGTCTCGTGGATCACGAGCCAGGAGTCCAGGTACCGCCCCTGGGAGACGTAGTCGACATAGGCGGCGATGTCCTGGTGGATCGGGCAGGCGCGCTGGCAGGGCGAGACCGGGACGTTGAGGCCGAGGTCCCGGCGGCCGACGAACACCTTGTTCGAGGCTGTGTCGGTGGTCGTCTTGCCGATCTCGTCCAGGACCTGGAAAGCACTGACGATGCCGACCGTCCTCGACGTCTTCTTGAAGAGGGGGCCTTCGTCGGCCGTCATCAGGACGACCGGGGTGTCCTCCCGATACATGATGTCGGCGCCGGACTCGAGCGAGTCTGCGATGTTGCGTCCCGGCAGCGGCCGGCGCATGTAGCTTTCCACCGGCCCGCTCCCGTCGGCGAACGCCGCCAGCGCCTCGCGGTGGCCGAAGAGACCGACGAAGGCGCCGTTCTTGACCACCAGCAACGCGTCCGTGCCCGAGCTGGTCAACTGTTTCAGGGCGTCGGCGGCCGGCGTCTCCGCCGGGCAGGTTGGGGCAATCGGCTGCAGGACTTTGCTGAGGCTCGGCATCAGGCCGCCACCATGACACGGCTGACGTCACGCACCGTTACGGCGCCGACCGGCATTCCGGCGGAGGTCGTGACGAGGATTACCTGCCGCCCACTTTCCCGCAGCAGGCGCACCGCCTCCGACAGGGGCGTTTCGGGCCGCACCTCCGGCAGCGGGCTGCGCACGATGTCGGCGGCACGGACGCCCAGCTGCGCCTTGACATAGCGCTGCAGGATGTCGAGATACGACACGTAGCCGAGGCAGCGCTGGTCGACGATGACCGGCAGTTCGTACACTCGGTTTTGCGCCATCATCCTGGCCGCCTGGGCCAGGCTGGTACTGGGGAAGCAGAACGCGAACTGGCCGGACATCGCCTGCTCGACCGTCCGCGCGTCCCGGAGCGCCGTGGGCATCGTTCGAAATTATAGGCAGCCCTCCACTCATCCCTGCCCCCTCGCGGGGAGATGAGTGTCGGGGAGCGCCCGTCATGCTCCCGGCAGCCGACTGTAACGACGGCGTGACGGGGTCGGGCGCGGCGGCTCGTTATATCAAACGGAGTTGGCCAACAACCTCGCCCAGTCGTCGACCTCCGATCTGGACCTGCCCCGCGATCTGGGTGGCTTCCGCGCCCGGATCCATCTCCCCTACCGCAGCGGCTTCTACCGATTCCTGCGGATGCTCGGCATGGTCTTCCTGCTGGGTTCGTCGCTGGGACTGCTGGCGGCGGTCGCGGGCTTTCCCCTCAACTGGTTGAGCATGCTGGCCGCCCTGCTCGTCAGCCTGATCCTGATTGGATTCAGCCTCCGGCCGAGCCTTCGCCGGCCGAAATTCTAGCCCTCCAGTAGCCGCAGCACCGCCGCCGTCATGACCCGAAAGCCAATCGGCAGGCAGCGCTCATCGATCCGGAACTCCGCGGTGTGATGGCCGGCGCGCGGTCCCTCGGGCGCTCCACCAAGCAGGAAAAAGCAACCCGGGCGCGCCTCCAGGAAGTAGGCAAAGTCCTCCCCGACCATCAACGGCTCGAAGGCAACAACACCCGGCGCGCCGACCACGCCGCGGGCTGCCTCGGCCACGACGGCCGCGGTCCCCGGGTCGTTAATCACCGGCGGTGCGGCGGAGTCATGCCGGAATTCGCAGCCGCCCCGCATGGCGGCCGCGACGCCGGCCGCGAGCTCGGCGATTCGCCCGAGCATTCGGGTGCGAAGCTCGCGGTCCAGCGTTCGCAAGGTGCCCGCGCTTCCGCCGTGCACGCTGCCGAGGGTGATGACAAGCGGAGATGCCGGCGCCGTCTCGCGACTGACCAGGGTCTGGAGGGCGCCGACCACCTGCGCCGCGATCACCACCGCATCCACCGTTTGATGCGGCTGGGCGCCGTGGCCGCCCTTCCCATGAACGGTCAAGGTGAACTGATCGGCGCTTGCCATGACGACATCCGGTCGGACCGAGACCTGCCCAACCGGCAACTCGGACCAGACATGCAGGCCGATCACGCGGTCGATGCCCGCAAGTACGCCGGCATCGATCATCGGCTTGGCGCCACCGGCGCGTTCCTCCGCCGGCTGGAAGGCGAAGCGGACCAGGCCCGGGAGGCGGTAGCGGTTCTTCGCCAGCGCCCGTGCGACCTCGAGCGCGATCGCCATGTGGGCGTCGTGGCCGCAGGCGTGCATCACGCCCCGTCGGGCGGATCGGAAGGGCAAGTCACCCGCCTCGGTGATCGGCAGCCCATCCATATCGGCCCGGACCAGCACGGCGCGGCCGGGCCGCTCGCCCTTGATGTCGGCGACGACGCCGGTGCCGCCAACGCCGGTTTCCACCCGGTCGACCGATAACCCGCCGAGGCGCTCGGCGATGTACTCGGCGGTCTCGATTTCGTTGAAGGCCAGTTCCGGCGCCGCATGCAACTCCCGGCGGTGGGTCACGAGGTGCTGGACGCTGGCGGCATCCTCGGCCAGCAGCGCGTCCAGCAGCTCGGAGGTCATCGGACCATTCTGGCAAACTGGTTTCGATGCCGCGTTCGCTCAGCGAGTACCAACGAAAACGCGACTTCAGCAAGACCCCAGAGCCCAAGGGCACGCCGGAACCGAGCGGACAGAATCGCTTCGTCGTCCAAAAACACTGGGCGACGAGACTCCACTACGACTTCCGGCTGGAGATGGACGGGGTGCTGGTCAGCTGGGCCATTCCCAAGGGTCCCACCCTCAACCCGGCGGAGAAGCGCCTGGCCGCCCATGTCGAGGACCACCCGGTCAGCTACTACGACTTCGAAGGCACCATTCCCAAGGGCGAGTACGGCGGCGGCACGGTGATGATCTGGGACTGGGGGACCTTCGAGCTGGAAGAGTCCACCCCGGCTGAATCGCTGCGGCGAGGCGAGGTGAAATTCCGCCTCAAGGGTGTCCGCCTCTGCGGGCGATATGCCCTGGTCCGGACCCGCTCGGAGAAAGATTGGCTCCTCATCAAGAAAAAGGACGAGTGCGCCGATCCGCAATTCAACATCGAGACCTTCACCACCTCTGTCAAAACCGGGCGGACCAAAGAAGAGATCGAGCAGGGGAAGGATGCGGTCTGGTCCAGCCGGCGCGAGGAAGGCGAAGGCGGCCTGATCAACCTGGCCAACGCGGAAAAGGGCCCGATGCCCAGGACCCTCGAGCCCATGAAGGCGCAGCTGATCGACAAGCCCTTTGATGACGACCGCTGGTTGTTCGAGGTCAAGTGGGACGGGATCCGCCTGGTCAGCTTCATCGACGACGGCAAGGTCCGGCTCCAAACCCGCGCCGGCCGAACCGTCGACGACGAATACCCGCAATTGCAGGCGATCAGCCACCTGGTCAGCGCCCGCCAGGCGATCCTCGATGGTGAGATCGTGGCCTTCGACGAAGAGGGCCGGCCATCGTTCCAGCTACTGCAGAACCGCGGGAAAGAAGCGCACCCGATGCAATACGTCGTCTTCGACATCGTCTATTTCGACGGCCAGCGCTTGTTCAAGGTGCCGCTCGAAGACCGCAAGCGACTGCTCCGTGACGTCGTGCGCGACGCCGGGCTGCTCAAGTACTCGGACCATGTCCTCGGCCAGGGCACGGATTTTTTCAAGGCGGCACAGCAGAAACGGCTCGAAGGGATCGTCGCAAAGCTTCGCGACAGCCCCTATCTGCCGGGGGTGCGTAGCAGCGCCTGGCTCAAGATCAAGGCCGTTCTGCAGCAAGAGGTCGTCATTGGTGGCTTTACCGCCCCCCGCGCCAGCCGGAAATATTTCGGCTCGCTCCTGGTCGGCGTCTACGAGGACGGCAAGCTCGCCTATACCGGACATGTCGGCGGCGGCTTCGACGAAAGGTCCCTCGCCGAGGTCTACAAGCTGATGAAGCCGCTGATCATCAAGGCGTCGCCCTTCAGCGGCCCACCCCCTCGTGCCAATGAGAAACCCACCTGGGTGAAACCGAAGTTGGTCGCGGAGGTGAAGTTCGCCGAGTGGACGCGCGACGGGGTGATGCGGCAGCCGGTCTTCCTCGGACTCCGGAACGACGTCGATCCACGTGAGGTCCGCCGCGAGCAACCGAAGGATGCCAGGCGTACGGATCCCATCGACGGCCAGGAAAGCCCCGCCGACGGTCGCCTTGAAGACCGCGAGGGCGCCGGCCAAACGGTCCTCGACGACCATCACGACGCGGCCGAGCAGCCGCGGGCCCGCGCCGGCCGACCTACCGGACACACCCCTCAGCCGGGCGGCCGCCAAGATCGCGAAGCAGTTTGGCACCAAGATCCGAGGCGCGACCGCCTCGGAGCTCAATGCACTGGAGGCGATCAAGCAGGAGGGGGATTGGGAAATTGGCGGACGCGTCGTCCACCTCACCAACCTCGACAAGCTGCTGTTTCCCGAAGACCGCTACTCGAAGCGTGACTTGATTCGCTACTACGTCCAGGTCGCGCCGGTGATGATTCCCTACTACAGCAAGCGGCCGCTCTCGATGAACCCGCACCCCGACGGCATCCACGGCAAGAGTTACTGGGTGAAGGACAAGCCGGACTATGCTCCCGCCTGGATCCCCACCTTCCGCTACCAGGACCAGAAAAGTCTCAAAGACTGGATCCTCATCGAGGAAGTCGCAACGCTGGCCTGGCTAGCGAACCACGCGGTGATCGACATGCATCCCTGGTACTCGCGGCAGGACAAGCCCGAGTACCCCGATTGGTCCGTGGTCGACCTGGACCCTGCCGAAGGGGCGACCTTCAAAGATGTCGTCGCCGTGGCGAAAGTCCTCAAGAGCGCCCTCGATCACCTCCAGCTCGAGGCGGTGCTCAAAACCACCGGCCAGAGTGGGCTCCACATCTATATTCCGATCGAGCGCCGCTATACCCTCGACGAGAGCCGTGGCTTCGTCGAAAAGCTGGCGCACATGATCGCGGAGCTGATGCCCGACAAGGTGACCGAGGTCTGGGAGGTCAAGCGCCGCACGGGGAAGATCCGGATCGACTACACGCAGAATGTGATCAACAAGACGCTGGCGGGACCCTACTCGGTCCGCCCGGCCATCCGGGCGCCGGTATCGGCCCCGATCGCCTGGAAGGAGCTCGACGACGCTCGCCTCCGCCCGGACAGGTGGACAATCAAGACGCTCGGCGACCGCCTGCTCGAGGTCGGAGATCTGTTCCACGACGCGCTGACGCTTCGGCAACGCCTGCCGGCCCTCTGACCGGTGGCCGAAGACCTCGACGTCCACGCCGACCTGCCCACCATCCAGGCTTTTATCGACGCATGGATCAAGCAGCGCGGCGGCTACTGGTCGCCGCTCTCGCAGTACACCCGCCTGGCCGAGGAGGTCGGCGAACTCGGCCGCGAGCTCAACTTCCGATTCGGCGACAAACCTCGGGCGTCGAAGGATGCGTCGGGCTCGATTCCTGATGAGCTCGGTGATGTGTTGTTCATCGTTGTCTTGCTCGCTAATTACCTAGGCATCGACCTGGCATCGGCGCTGGCCGCGACGCTACAGAAGTACGAACGGCGCACCCAGCCCTAGGTGCTGCACCTTTTTTCCACAGGACTTATGCACCGCCTGTTAGCAGCTGGTGGAAAAACGCCCGCAACAAATGTTCCGTCTGGACGGCTCCCACATAGGGTCGTATTTTTAACTCCCCCGCTCGATGGAGCCGGGGTTGGTTAGGGAAAGGGTCGCCAACGTGATGGATTTCCGGGAAGGATCATTGGTACTGGCAATCGTTTGCGCGGGTCCCGTTCTTGACACCGCCGGAAACCGGGGTTAGAATGCGGCAAACCTATATATTGTGCTGGATCGGATCGTCAAGCCCCATATTTAGGGGGAGGTAGCGAGCCAAGGCTCACGCGTGAACGGGGAACTACCGGCGGCGGCAGACGCCGGACGGCACGCAGTGTGCCGGCGCTCGATGTGAGCTAAGGGGAGACCAATGCTCAGGAACACGCTCAGGATGATCAACCAGCAGGACCAGTGGTTTAACCAGCTGCGACGAGAAGAGTCGGCGCGCCGGACGCTTCGGTACTCGCTCTACCAGGCGCTGGAACAGGTGGAACGCTTGCTCGAGAGCGACATGATGGAAGTCCCGATCGAAATGCAAGCCCGCTTACGCCAGATCGTCGAGGCCGTCGACCTCCAGCTCGCTTACCGCATGGACCAATCGGGCCCCAGTGCCCTCGACATCCAGGACATCATCTTCGAGGCGCAGGACCGCCTCATCAAGCAGGTCCGCGCCTGACCTTGTAAACCTCGAACGCCTCGCCTCCTGCAGTGACGCCCGGGAGTCATCCCGGGTGTCATTGCGTCTGGGGCATTTATTCCCCCTTGCGGGGAGGGTGGGGGAGGGGGTAAATACATCCATGGCCGAAAACCTCGAGACCTGGGACCTCTGGTACCCCGGGCCCGGGGCAACCGGGCTGCCCTTCGCCCGGTCTCGGATCAACGCCAGGGACGCGGCCGAGCGCCTGCTCGTCCACGCGGCCCCGCAAAAGTTGCAGGTGGCGGTCCGCGACGCGGCCGGCAAGCTGCTGGCGACCGGCGACCGGCTGGAGCGCCACCAGCCGGGGCCGATGAGTTACCTGCTGCGCCGCGGTGCCACCATCACGCTCGAGGACGGGTGGCCGACCGACCGGGATATCGGCCTGGTGGTGATCCTCCCGGGTGGGGAGGCGGGGATCCTCAAGGGCTGGTGGAACGCCGACGACCGAAAGGAGTGGCGCTGGCAGCTCGAGTTCTACAACCAGAACCGCAGCTAAGGGCTCGTGAGTGGCGCCCCGCCGGCACACATCGGGCACTCGGCGGCGGTCCAGATCGCGAGGGGTAGCTCGACCAGGCTCTCGAGCGGGATCGACTTACTCGCGGCAAACTCCCGGCCTCGCCCGCCGACGGTGATCAACGCGCCCAGCGCGACCGGCATCGCGCCGCACGACTCGACGTCGGCCAGGGTCGCCCGGACCGCCGAGCCGGCGCTGATCGCATCGTCGACGATCGCCACCCGCTTGCCTCGAATGCCTTCTCGGAGCGCCGGCGCAATTCGGTAGTCCACCGGGAAGAGCCCGGCGCGATCGGTCACGATCCGTTCGGCAAACGCGAACTCCACACCGAGGTCGGCGGCGATCACCTGGGCGAGGAAGGCTCCGCCGATCAGCGGCCCGCAGACGCAGTCGATTCGATGCGCGGAGACTTTGGTCGCGAGTTCCGCGGCGAACGGCCGCAGCGCCGCCGGCCGCCGATAAAGCTGGTCGAGTTCGAGCCATTGATCGGCGTGATGCCCCGACTCCAGCCGAAAGTGCCCCTGGTTCCTGGCGACGAGGCTGAAGAGTTCTGGGAGTGGCTCGGTGCGCGTGACCCCAGCCTACGCCTGGACGAAATAGGAGCGACAGGCCAGATCGATCAAGTCCGCGTCCAGTCGCGGTGGGCGGCCCAGGAAGTACGCCACCTCGTCGAGTTGATTGAGGATGTCGCGCGGCTGGCAGCCACGGAACGGCCGCTTGAAGGGCTTGTAGTACCGGTCGAGCACGTAGTTGTAACCGGCATCGGTGAACACGATTTCGAATTCCTTGCAGGCCCGCTGGAAGATCTGCAGGAACTCGACCGGCGTCGGATCGGGAACGTGGATCTTGTAGCGGACGCGACGGAGGAAGGCCTCGTCGACGAGCGAGCCGGGCTCCAGGTTGGTGCTGAACACGACCATCGCCTCGAAGGGCGCGCCAACCGCCATGCCCGCGCCCGCCAGCGTCAGGTAATCGACGCGCCGCTCCAACGCGACGATCAGGCGATTCAAAAGGGCCCGGGGCGACGAGTCCTGCCGACCGAAGTCATCGAGCAGGAAGATGCCACCGTTCGCCTTCAGATGGATGGGCGCCTCGTAATAACGCATCAGCGGATCGAAGGAGGGCGAGAGCTGGGCCGTGGTCAGCTCGCCACCAGCCTTGACGAAGGGCCGTTTGACGAGCACCCACCGGGCGTCGAAATTCATGGGCAGCTGCCGCTGGACGCGCTGGTGGTGCAACGGATCGTAGACCCGCATCACCTGGCCCTCGATGTCGATGGCGTAGGGGATGTAGATCGGCTCACCCAGCAGCTCGGCGCAGGCCTCGGCGATCGTCGTTTTGCCATTTCCCGGGGCGCCATAAAGGAAGAGCGGGGCGCGGGCGTTGACCGGGGGGCCGAGCTGCACCAGCAGGTCGGGGCTCAGG
>VBGO01000337.1 GCA_005882525.1 Chloroflexota bacterium | reverse complement strand
CGCTCGACGTGCTCTCCGGCGGCCGCGCCTGGCTCGGGATCGGGGCGGCCTGGAACGAAGCCGAGAGCCGCGGCCTCGGCATTCCGTTCCCACCGATCAAGGAGCGGTTTGAGCGCCTCGAGGAAACGCTCCAGATCTGCCTCGCGATGTGGGAAGGCAAGCGAGGAAGCGAGCAGCCGCTACCTGGAAAGCACTACCAGCCGCAGCGGCTCCTCAACTCGCCGCAATCCCTTACCCGCCCACACCCACCGATCCTAATAGGGGGCGGCGGCGAAAAGAAAACCCTGCGCCTGGTTGCGCAGTATGCCAACGCCTGCAACCTCTTCCCTACTCCCGAACTCCCGCGCAAGCTCGACATCCTGCGCCAGCACTGCCAGGCGGTCGGCCGCAACTACGACGACATCGAGAAGACGG